>WRKS01000010.1 GCA_009778015.1 Candidatus Saccharimonadota bacterium | reverse complement strand
AAGGTTCGGCGATTGTGGTTGTCACTTACGACACGCCGAACGGGCCGTTTAGCACGAGTATTTATATCAAATATCTGGCGCGCAACTCAGCGGAGTGTTCGTTGTCATGATGTGGCGCAAGACAGCGACGATGATTATTTTAGGCAGCATGCTGCTGGTGCAAGCGTTGCTGCTGGTGTTACCGGCGTCGTTGTATGAGACCTATTTTGTTTTGATTCGGCCAATTGCTTATATTATATTACTCGTGCTGGCGTTCTTGTCTTTTGGTAAAGACCTCAAAATCTACGCGGGGCAGCGTTCGCTGCTGATGGTGGTGGCTCTGGGATTGATGCTCTACCTGGCCGCGAACTTTGTGTTTGGGCTGTTTACGGGTTTTGGCGCGAATGTGATGAATCTGACGCCGATGGGGATTCTTCGGAACTTTTGGGCTTATATTGCGGTAATTATTTTGCAAGAAATACTGCGTAGTTTTATTATGAGACGTGTGCAAGACAAGCGCAAGTATTGGGTCTTGGCGGGCGTGGCGCTAGTGTTTACTTTTGCCTCGCTGGATAGTTTGCGCAGCGTGCTGGGGTTTGATTTGCACCAGCAAGTGGATTGGTTCTTTGTGACCTTGCTGCCGGTGGCGGCGATTAATATTTGGCTGACTTACTCGGCGATGCATGGCGGGTTGGTCAGCAACTTGATTTTTATGATAACTTATAATGCGATGATTTATTTTGTGCCGGTGCTGCCGAACATTACGCGGATTTTGGACGCGATTATCACCTATTGCGTGGTCTTTGTGATGTTTATTGTCTATGACTCAATTGAGTGGATGGCGAAGCGGCAAGACGGGATTAATGTGGCGTTTAAGGAGCGGCGGCGCTGGATGTGGACAGTTATACCGGGGGTGTTCTTGGCGTTGTGTTTGGCGTTTGGTTTGGGGTTGTTTCCGTTGATACCGATGGCGGTGGCGAGTAACTCCATGGCGCGGGAATTCAAGCGCGGCGCTCTGATTTATGTAGTTAGGACTGACCCAGACGATTTGCAAGTCGGCGATATCGTGCAATACACCAAGGGCAGGATTAGCATTGTGCATAGGATTATAGAGATTCACGAGGATACGGCGCGCGGGCGCTATTTTATTTTTCAGGGCGACGAGAACGCGTTGCCGGATGATTGGCCGGTTTATGATGAGCAGATTGTGGGTAAGGTGGCGGCGACCACGCCTTGGCTGGGGTTTCCGTCGTTGCTCTTTCAGGATTTGCGCGAATAGGTTATAATAAGATAAGACATGATACGGCTAACGAAAAAAGAGAAGAAGTCGCTGCTGATTGGAGGTTTAGCGCTATCGGTTGCGGCCGTGGTGTTGTCCGCGGTGGTGCTGTATATGAACACGCTGGGCGCCGCGGCGCCGCCAGAATTTATTACCCTAGAGGAGTCGCAGAGGATTTCGTTTAAGGCTCATCTGACCGACGAGACGCCGTTCGGGCGGCCCTATCTTAACTCAACTAGTGATAATATACCGCTTGCCCTTTTGGACAGAATTGAGCTCGTGGTAGATTATATGGCGACCTTGTCCAGCCCGGCGCAAATTAATTTCTTAGACTCTGCGACGATTACGATTGTGGCGACGCAAAACCGCGGTGTGGCGGGGGCGGATAATAACCCGGTGATTCTGAACCGGACGTTTCCGTTTTGCCGCGACAACAGCAAGATGACTAACCCAGAGGTCTGCCCGGACGGTTCCGGGTCGTCAACGCCGGCGACCATTAACGGCGATATTTTTAGCCGTGGGCAAACTTACGAATTATATTTGCGGCCTTACTTGGATTTTGTGGTCAAGACAACCGAGTCTTACACGGCGTATCCGATCAACGCCACGGCGACGGTCAGCTTCCAGATGTCGGCGAATAATATGGGGCAGCTAAGGAGTTTGATGACACGCAGCGTGACGGTGCCGATGACGGACGACAACTTTAAGTTGACGCTTTCGGGCGAGGAGGTAAGGAGTCGGGATTTCTACTCGCCGGTCAGGTCGTTTGGGCAGGTGCTGGTGTTGGCTATTTTTGGCGGGCTGCTGGTCGGCAGCTTGGGCGTGGCGATTTGGATAATCAAGAAGCTGCTAAACAAAAAGTCGCCTTACCGGGCGGAGGTGGACGGTTATTTAGGCGATTACGAGGATGCGATTATCAAAACGGTGACGCCGCCGGATTTGGATAATTATGCAGAACGAATCGCGGTGGAATCATTCAAGGAGCTGCTGAATTTGGCGGTTAGTATCAGTGATCCGGTGGTTTACTTTGAGACGCCAAAGGCCGCGATATTTTACATCGCGCGGGATGATAAGATATATTATTATGTGGTTAAGAACCCGAACTATCGCGATGCAGGCGGCGGCAAGGCGCTGGATGAAATGGAAGAGGCCTTGCTTTTGCCTGAGAAGAAGGCAAAACACAAGCTACGCATTGGTGCGAAAAAAGATAGTAAGAAGGCTGTAAAGAAGTAACCATGTGGCAAAAGAAATGGGCTTACTTTTGGAAGCAAGTCGGGCGGAGTCGCGGGGTGTTTTACATCGGCATGGCGGCGTTTGCGGCGGTCTTTTTGGGGCTTGTGGCGAGCGCGCTATCTAATTTTGCCAAGGCTCAGGAGCTAGAGAAACGGATGGAGGAATTGCGTTTGGAGCAGTTGGAGTTGGAGATTTCACGGGCGCAGCTAGAGGCGGACGGGTTGTTTTTCGCGACCGACGAATATCGCGAGCTGGTCTTAAAGCGTCAGGGGCGCAAACTGCCCGACGAGACGATGCTGATTATCCCGGAGCGAGTAGAGACGGTGGTAGCGGCGCCAGCCGACGAAGTGCGCGAAAGCGAAAATACGAGTTTGGCGGCCAACTGGCAGGCTTGGCTTGATTTCTTCTTTCGGCGTGATACACTATAAAAAAGAGGAGATAAGATATGGACGAGGTAAAGGATAAGAATGCGGACGGTGTAGTGGATGCGGGTGAGGCGGCGCCAGCGATGATGGGCGGCGCGGATGGTTATTATGGCGAGGACTTAGATATGAACGGCGATCTGGACCTCAGTTTTCTAGATGACGAAAAAGACGAACCCCGAGACCGCGAAACGAATGATTAAGGCGCCCGTAAGGGTGGTAAAACCGCCTACTAGGGCGGTGGATTCGCCTTTGAGAGTGGCCTTTGTGGTTCCCCATATCTTTATGGGGGATGTGTTGCGTGAGAAAGTGATATTTTCGCCCGGCGAGTTGGCGCGGGAATTCGCTGATGCGGACTGGGAGGCGGTGGCGCCGGACGCGCCGGTTGAGTTGACCTTATTCACGCCGTTGCCGGTCCAGTGCAAGGCAAAAACCGTATTGGCGGATAGCGCGGGTTTTGAGGCGGAACTTAAGGGACGAGGGTATGGTTATTTGGAATTGCTCAAAAAGCATCCGTCGCTGTTTGTGGCAATGAGTCGGCAGTTGCAGGGCGAGGTGATTGCCGAGGCCTTCCGCCGCGCTAACTTGGGCGAGTTTGATTTGGTGCATGTCTATACCAACGAAGAGGACCAGGCCTTGATTTTTGCCGATTTATGTAACAAGCCGGTGGTCTTTACGCATCATGATCCGTATAATTTTTTGATTAAGTATAAGAGTGTTTTTCCGCGCTACAAACACCATAATTTTGTGAGTATGTCAATGGCGCAGCGAGAAACGGCGCCCGAAGGGATGAATTTTGTGGCTAATATATATCATGGGGTTCGCTCGGGGTCCTGTCTCCGTCCCTCCCCATCCACCTCTCCGCCTGCGGCGGACCCGGCGGCGGGGTCCCCACGGAGCCACCCCTCGCCGCCCTCCGAAGCTCACCTCCAGACCAGTTTGCGGGAAGCACCATATTTCTTGTATGTGGGGCGGATAATTGAGCCGAAGGGGGTGCATTTGGCGATTGCGGCGGCGCAGAAAGCGGGCGTGCAACTTAAGATTGCTGGCAAGCGGTATGAGGACGATTACTTTGAGCGAGAGGTTGCGCCGCATTTGGGCGAGGCGGCCGGCGGGCTAGTGGAATATATTGGGTTCAAGCGGGGCGAGGAGTTGAAGCGGCTGATGGCGGAGGCGGAGGCGCTGGTCATGCCCTCGGTTTTTGAGGAGCCGTTTGGTATGACGGCGATTGAGGCGCTTAGCGTGGGCACGCCGGTGATTGCCAGTCGTAATGGGGCGCTGCCAGAGATTATCGGAGATGGGACCAGCGGATTTTTTGCCGATACGGTGGAGGAGATTGTCGCGGCGATGGCGCGGGTGGGCGAAATCAAAGCCGAGGACTGCATCAAAAGAGTGCAAACAGAGTTTAGCCTAGAGAAGATGCTAACAGAGCATGCCAAGCTGTGGCACGCTATATCTTGACAGATGCGTATTTTTTGCTATAATGACTGCAACGAAATAGGGAGATAATAATTATGGCTCGTATTAGTAAGGCGATTATTCCTGTTGCCGGGTATGGGACCCGACGTTTGCCGATGACTAAAGCGATTGAAAAGTCAATGCTGCCGATTGGCGACCGGCCCTTAGTGGATTACGCGGTGAGCGAGTGTATCAAAGCAGGTATCAAGGACATTTATTTTGTGATCAACAAGACCTTGGGTGCGCAGGCGCAGATTGAAACATATTATGGCGAGAACGCGCTATTAACAGAGTTTTTGGAGGCTAGGAACGCCAGCGAGAAGCTGGCAAAACTAAAAACCGCGCCTGAAGATGTGCGGTTTCATTATATTGTGCAAGATCCGAACGCGGCTTATGGCACGGCGGTGCCGGTGGCGCTTTTCATGGCGGAGGTGGCGGCCGGTAAGATAGGACTGAGCGAAGGCGAGAGCGTGGCGTTCGCCAATGGCGACGACTTTTTCTGGGATGGAGGCAAGACCTCTGAAATGGCGGAGTTCGTTAGCCAAATAAAAGACGGCGAAGCGGCGATTATCGGTGTAGAATACCCGAAAGAGCAAATCCCGAACTTTGGCATGATTGAAAACGGCGGCGGGTTAATGAGCGGCTTGGTGGAAAAACCAAGTGTGGATAAAGTAACCAGCACGCTGATCAATGTCAACCGTTTTGTGCTATCGCCCGAATTATTAGAGGAGATTGTCAGCTATGTGGAGCGCAACAACTTCTCGCCACTAGAGCAAGAATACATGATTACCGACCCGATTTTGGACTTTGTAAAAAAGGGCAACAAGGTGCGCGTAATCAAGGCTAAGAGCGAATGGCTGGACGGCGGCTCGCTAGAAGGCTGGTTTAAGGCGAACCGGGTAGTCCTAGGCAAGTAAACGGCCTCTGTTTTGGTATTGAGGGTGTGGAAAAGTAGTGGTTTACGAGAAATTGTCAAAAATTTTGTGATGTGGGTATTGACATAATGTAAACGATTATGGTAAACTGGGAGTGTCATATAAAAAACAAAAAAGGAGAAACATTATGACAACGAAAACAAAAGCAATCATGGGCGTTGGCCTTGTTGCGGGTCTAGGCGCGGCTATCTTGCCACTAGCAAGTTATGCAGCTCCATTAGACACAGACACAGTAACCAACAACGTAGTTCGTGTAATTGTTGATGGCAGCATCACCATTATCGAGATTGACAACGACGCACTAGCTCTAGAGCTAAGTGGTGGCGACATCTCGGCCGGTAATGTAGCAACCGGCACTCACGAGATCAGCATTGCAACATCTGTTCCTGGTGGTTACACCTTGAGCATGCAAGCTGACAACGCTAACCTTCGCCGCGAGGGCACAACCCTTGGCGTGTTTGATGGCACTGGCGACACAACCGGCGGTTTCGCAGGTATCGGTGGTAGCATTACGAGCGAAGCTGACCCAGAAGAAGCTCTTAACCTAGCAGTTCTAGCGGGTGTGCCATTCGCTTCAACTCCAACAGCAACCGGCCTCTGGGGCTTCAAGTTGGACTCGGGTGTCAACTATGTAAGCGTGCCAACCACCGCTACTATCATTGCGGCAACTGACAACTCTGCTGAGTTAACCCCAACTGTTGTTACCTTCGGTGCACAGGGTGGTACAACCACTCCAGCCGGCACCTACGGTGCTTACATCACCTACGTAGCAGCAACCAACGAGCAAGCACCCTAACTTCTAATAACTTAGAACTACAAGTGTAAGGTAAATGAGAATCCCCCTGAAAAGTGGGGGATTTTCTATTGCAAAACGCAAATGCTTGGTGTAAAATAGTGGTAAATGGAGGAAGAATAATAATGAGAAAGTTAGGATTTTTGGTTGCGGCGTTAAGCGCGGTTGGCGTGCTAGCGTTGGGCGGCTCTGCACTAGCTAGGCGTCAGATGACAGTCAGCCCGCCGGATGCGCCGATGATAGTTTTGGAAGCCGGGATGGTGCAGACGGGCGATTTTAAGGTCGCAAACTCTGGCACGGAGACAATAGACATTGTAGTCCAGCCTACGGCGATGTGTGTTAACGACAACTATCATTTTATGTTTGAGGGTTGCGACGCGGCCAGCAGCACCACGATGCAGCGCTGGATTACCGCGACGGCAGAAAAAACCACCTTGCAGCCGGGCGAGGAAACAACCGTTAATTACACAATAACCGTGCCGACCAGCGGTTTGCCGGGCGGTTCGCAGCACGCTGCCGTGACAGTTTCGTTTGCCGGGGCGGAAGACAGCTTGCAGGCGCGTTATACATTGGCGCATAAGATGTTCGCTTTTAACCCGATTGGCGCGAGGTTGGATTATAAATTGGCGTCGGTAAAAGTGGACAGAATTCAGTTCAAGCGGCCGCTTTCGGCTCGCGCGCAGGCGAAGAACGACGGTAACATTGACTTCTTCATCCGGTCTAACATAACGGTTTCAACGCTGGGCGGCAAAGAGGTACATAAGGGCGAGCATAACCATGTTGTGATGCCGGGCACTACTCGCGGAATCCAAGCCAGTTGGGACGGGTCGCCGCACTTGGGCCTCTTTAAGGTCAAATACGATGTGGTCCTAGAGAGCGTGGATGGTCGGACCCTAGAAACCAAGACAATAGAACGAACCGTCTTGGCGATGCCGCTATTTATGTTTGTGATTATACTAGTGGTAATCGCGGCGTTGGTGGTATTCTTGGTAATGCGAGTTAAGAAGAGCGCGCAACTCAAGAGCGCACGCAGATATTAAGCAACTTGACTTTCTTTAAAAAAGAAAGTCGGCAAAGAAACCAGATAAGAAAAACAGCCAAGAATGAATCTTGGCTGTTTTTCGCATGTTGATTTATTAATGTTGGAGGTGCGTATGGGAATTGCACCCATCTACACGGTTTTGCAGACCGCTCTGTAACTACCCCAGCCACGCACCATGCCTTCGGTTTTCTTTTGAAAAAGAAAACCGCCTAAGAAAACTTAGTTATAAAAATCAATCCAGAGTGAATCTGATTTGATTTTTACATTATTATGATAACATACATCTGTGGGTAAAGCAATTCGCCCCACATGCTTCGGTGGCACATAGCGGGTTTGTGATATAATCAAAGCATGAGCATAATTAGTTTCTGGTTTGGGCGGGGCTTTGGGCGGTTCTTGGTGGCGGTGGCTAACTTTTTGCGGGGGATATCGGACTTTTTTAGCTTGGGGTCGCTCTTAAAAACCTTTTTTAAACCGTTTAAGCAGAGCGATTATGGCAGCAACAAGACCGGCTTTGAAAAGGTTTTAGAAGATCTGGCGAGCAGCATTACGGCGCGCTTGGCCGGGGTAATCTTGCGCAGTTTTTTGATTATTATTGGGGTGATAGCCTTGGCGTTGGGCGTGCTGGCGGCAGGGCTGGCCGTTGTTGGCTACCTGCTGATGCCGCTATTTATTGTGGTCGGCTGGCTGGTGATGTGGCTTTATTACCGGCGAGTGCGGCGTGAAGACGCATTTTTTAACATTTTTCTGGACTTGCCCAGCGCGCCATCCATTCAACAGATGCTGGTAGCGATTGGCGACTCGGAGAGTGGCAAGTTCTTGCTGCGCCGGTTTATGCTGGATTCGGTGTTTTTGCAGACTTTGCAAACTGCGCCGGTTGAAGCGAGCTTGGCGACGGCGCGGGCGGCGGAGTTGGCTAACCAAGATGGCAAGCCGACGGTTAGCGGCGGCGAGCTGCTGCTTGCGATTATCAAGAATACGCCGAATTATGAGAGGTTGCTGGCGGAGCGTAAGTTGGACTTTGACGACCTGGAAAACGGACTGAAGTGGAGCGACGCGCAGATTAAGAAGCGCCTGGAGGCAAAAAAGAAGATTAGGACCGGCGGAATTGCTCGCGATTGGTCGTTTGGCTGGACGCCGACGCTAAATCGTTTTTCGCGCAATATCTCGGCGGAGATTGCGATAAAGGGCGGCCGGACGATGTCGCTAATGTTGCCGAGTCGCCAAGAGATTACAGACCAGATAATCCGGACGTTTAGTAGCGGCGGGCGGCAAAATGTGGCGATTGTCGGGCCAGATGGTGCGGGCAAAACAAGCGTGGTGCACGATTTTGCCGAGCGATTGCTGGATGCCGACAGCGAGATCTCCAAGCACCTCAAGTTTAGACAGGTGTTTTTGCTGGATAGCGCGGCACTGATTGCCGGCGCGCCCAACCGGGGCGAGATTGAGGGTTTGATGACGCGAGTCTTGAACGAGGCGGCCGCCGCAAAGAACATTATTTTGTGTCTGGATGACGCGCAGCTCTTTTTTGAGGAGGGGACAGGCAGCGTCAACATCGCCAACTTGTTGTTGCCGGTGCTGGAAGGCGGCGGCCTTAGGCTGATTTTGACTATCAATGAGCAAAAGTTGCTTGCGATTACACAACAAAACCCAACAATTGTCCAGGCGCTAAACCGCTTGAACATCGCACCGGCCAACGTGGCGGAAACGATGGCGGCGGTGGAAGATGCAGCAAGCCAGAACGAGCGAGTCTATGGCGTTTATTATACCTATTTGGCGCTGAAAAAGGCGGTCAGTCTAGCCGAGCGTTACATTTATGACCGCGCGATGCCGGGTAAGGCGGTTAGCTTAATGGAGGCGAGCAGTAACTTCGCGACTGACGGTGTGGTGCAAGAGACCGATGTAGAGCGGGCGGTAGAAAAAATGCTGGGCGTCAATGTGGCGGTGGCGGAGGACGGCGAGGACCGTGAGAAGTTATTGAATTTGGAGCAGCACTTGGCGGAGCGGATGGTTGGGCAGAGCCAAGCGGTTCGGGCGGTCTCGGATGCCTTGCGCCGCGCGCGGGCTGGGGTGCGATCTACCAAACGGCCGGTAGGAACCTTCATGTTTATGGGGCCGACCGGTGTCGGTAAAACCGAGCTGGCCAAGTCGTTGGCCGCGACCTATTACGGCGACGAAACCAATTTAGTGCGAGTAGATATGAACCAATTTGTGTCGGCGGGGTCGGTCGCCGATTTGACAGCGGACGGTGCCGACAATCCGGATTCTTTGACAGCGGGTGTGATGAAAAAACCGTTCTCGGTAGTGCTTTTAGACGAAATAGAAAAGGCGCACCCGCTGGTTTTGACGGCTTTATTGCAGGTGTTGGACGAGGGTATCTTGCGCGACACGCGTGGTCGCGAGGTCAATTTTAGAGATACGATTTTGATTGCGACCTCTAACGCCAAGGATCTAAGCGAGTTTCGGCCGGAGTTTGTCAACCGTTGGGACGAGATCATAGATTTTCTGCCGCTAACGCAAGAGCAATTATATGAGATTCTGGGCTTGATGATGAAAGGCGTAAATAAAACACTGGCGGCACAAAAGATTGTGGTAGAGGTGGCCGAGGACGCCAAGCCGCTCTTGGTGGCGGCGGGTTACGATCCGGCGATGGGCGCGCGGCCGATGCGGCGAGTAATCCAGCGAGTGGTGGAGAACGCGGTGGCGAAGGCGGTGCTGTCGGGCGACACCAGTAGCGGACAGACGGTGGTAATCACGCCGGAGATTGCGCAAGAATACCTCAACGTTTGATATTACACCACATTTTACTAACTTGTGCTGAGTTAAGCTGATTTTCTCTAAATCTTTTTAACCTCAATAGACTATAGAGGTTATATATAAACATAAGCGTTGTCTCTTATGCTTAGTTTAACTAATAGATGTGATAAGATGGGTCCATGAAGAAACTAATAGAGCTAGAAGGTGTAAAAATGCAAGAGCATGAGCGGGATAGTATCTTGCGATTACGTAAACTTGGTTTTGATGCAAGGCCGATACTGCCGCCAGGGACCATTGGCGCTCCCGATGTGGTCATAGGTAATCAACTATGGGAGATTAAGTCGCCGAATGGCGGCTCGCATAAAGAAACGATTGCCCAACAGTTTCGCCGTGCTAAAAAACAGTCAAGTTATATGATTCTAGATTGTGCGCGCGTTAAGCTAACAGATAATTTCGTCGTCAAGGAAGCGTGCCGCCAGTTGCATTCTCCTAGGAACAGGCATTCTATTAGAAAAGTTAAGATTATTACAAAGACACAAAAAATAATT
>WRKS01000009.1 GCA_009778015.1 Candidatus Saccharimonadota bacterium | reverse complement strand
AAGGGGGCATTGCTGCTGGAGTATTTGCGTTTATAGCAGCGATTCAAGCCGGCGGCACCAGTAACATCTACTCCCACCGCACCATACTATTAGGCTACTAAATGTATGTGGGGGGTGAGGTAAAAATCGCGCCTAAGCGCGACAAAGTTAATGTTATTGCAGTCTTACAGGGCCATCTCTACCGCGGCCCACGAAGCGTCGGCGTTCTCGGCCGGCACAATCACGGCGACTCGCTCGCCAACCTTGAGCTTGAAGAATGTTACGCTCGCCAATAATACTCGGTAGTCCTTACCGTCCACATCGGCATAATAGACGCCGTCGCGCATCTTGAGCACCCCCACGGCGTTGCGCCGCGCTACTGGGTCAATCTGCTTGTAGAGGAAATTGCCCTCTGGGGTGATTGTCAATTTTAGGACATCGCCCTCTACCAATTTAGACTTGGAAGCATAGTTAGATGGCACCGGGTAATTGCGGTTGTCTGGGCCAATCATCACTTGGCCGTCAAAGATGCCTTCTACTACCTTGCCGTCGGTAGCCGTGACTGGGTCGGCCGGGGCCACCACTGCGCCATCATCCGCCAACACGCTTGAAAGCAACTCGCGCGCCGCCGCAAGGTTGGTTTCTGCCTCTTGCAGTAGTGTCTTCAGACGACGAAATTGTTTGTCTGGCATACTCCCCTTTTTATGATTTACCCCCAGTATACACTAAGCCGAGGCACCGTGTCAAGCCCTAAACTCGGCGCTTACATGCGTGCCCGATACTCTACGTCTCTTATCGCGTTCGTCACAAACAAGAAGGCGTCATAGGGCGACTCGTAGGCCGAAAAGTAGGCGTGAACGTCGCCGTCGTTCCAATATTTGGTACACATATAATACGAGTGGTCGCTGGTAGAGAGGTTCCTGAAGTCGTAGAGCAACTTGTCATCGTTGCGTTTTTTGATCTCGGGTAGTAGCGAATAGAGATGCGCTAAACTCTCGCGCTGCATCGCGTTGCCGACCCACGCGGTTAAATCGCGTTCGGTGTCGGCCCAAGTTACCGTCTCGGGCATTGAAATGACGTCTTTTGGTTCGTGGGCGTATGCAGCGTCCGAAACCTTAGCAAACGCCCCATCACTCTTAAACCACATCTCTACAAATTTTTCAAAGAACTTGAAAATCCCGGTGTCGGCCCACTGGTGCTCGCCAAATGTCTCAAAGTCCATAAATAAGTTTAATAGCGGCTGATTGATAGTCGCTTCTTTGGCCCAAGCTAGATATTTTTGGGCCGAGAGCGGGTGCTCGCTCCATTTTTTGTCCGAGAACCGAAAGGCGATATCGTCGGATAGGCGGTAGTTCTTGAGTAGCAAACGTAACGGCTTTGACGCCTTGGCGTCATAAACATAGCCGGGACCGCGCCACCCCAAAATCTTGTCCCAGCCCTCGGCTAGCACTGTCTTAAAGCCCATGTTTGCCACCTTTTCGGCCAGCGCGTCATTGTAGGCCAGCTCGGTGTTGCGAAACGCCGTTGACTGGACGCCAAACAGCTCTTTAATCTTGGCTTGGTGCATTTTAACCTGGTCCTCAAATTCTGCCTCGTTGTAAAAGAAGGCTAGCGAGTGGTGGTAGGTCTCGGCCACAATTTCTACCCGGCCTGTCTTGACTAACTCTTGCAATTGTTTTATAATATCTCCGCCCCACAGTTCTGCGTGCTCTAAAAATGTCCCGGTAACCGAGAGCGAAAACGCGAAATCCGGGTGTTTGTCTAGTAGCTTGCCGAGCAGCGTCAGCATTGGCCGGTAGGACTTCTCGGCTACCTTATTAAATACTCGCTCATTGTCCGAGCCATAGTAGTTATGGTCTTTTCCTACCTCAAATAAAGAGTAAGGGCGCACGCGCCACGGTTGGTGCATATGTAGATACAATACTATCGTCGGCTTGCTCATCCCGCTCTCCTTGCTCGCTTCTCTGGTTTTAGTCTCGCGGCCTTAAAGGCAGCCACGCCGCGCAACGTGGACTTGTAGGCGCCCAAAATCACATCGGCCACCTTGCTCCACGGCAACTTGGTGTATTCGCGCCTAACGTCTTTTTGTAAATCCTCCATCAGGCCCTTGGACTGAGATATGTTGACCAAGATATCGGCCAAGCGGTGCTCGTCCCAGAAATCGTATTTCAGCACATTCATCAACACCTCGGCTACGCCAGATTGGCGGGTCAAGACCACCGCGCTACCATGGTGCGCGGCTTCAAAGGCTGTCAAGCCAAACGGCTCGGAACGGCTGCTCATCACAAAAATATCCGCGCTAGAGTAGATGTCGCGGATTTCGCGGCCGCGGATAAAGCCAGTAAAGAGCACTTTTTGCATCACGCCCAACTCGGCCGAAAGCGCCAACAACTCGTCTCTCTGGTCGCCGTCGCCGGCAATCACCAAGAGCATTTTGGGGTTAAACTTCAGCGCCAACGCAAAGGCGCGCAGCAGATGCACCAAGCCCTTTTGGATCGTCAAGCGCGAGATAGTTGAGATGACCGTATAGCCACTCTGCTTTTTTTGCTCAATATACGCCAAGTTGGCCGGATCGTAGTCGTACTCGCCCCACTCGTCTGGGTCAAAACCGTTATGGGCGACCTCAATCTTATCCAATGGAATCTCGTAGTGTTCGTGGATTAGGCGCCTGGTGTATTCGGACACGGCCAAGATTTTGTCGGCCATCAGTAGGCCTTCGCGCTCAATCTCGTGGATAATCGGGTTGCCGCGGTCGCCGCCGCTCCGGTCAAACTCGGTCGCGTGGATATGTGCAATCAGCGGCACGCCGTAGGCCAGCTTAGCCGCCACGCCCGCCTCTAAGGTTAGCCAGTCGTGTGCGTGGATCACGTCGTAGTTATTGTCCTTGAGGTGCTTGGTCACAAACTCAATATACTTGGCTTGGACATCACGGATAGAAAAGCCGCCATGGTCGCTCTCAAAAGTAGGCGCGGTCAAATCAAGGTGATCGTAAGCGCTGCCGCCGAAACGCTCCAGCGGGTCCAGATGAGTCGCCGCTAAGATGTTCATAAACTTGCAGTTGTGGTCGGCTTGATAGGGTAAGACAAAAGAAATATCGCCGCCCTTTTTGGCCAGAGCGTGCGCCATATGGTAGCAAGCCACTCCGAGCCCGCCACTATTGTGAGGAGGTAATTCCCAGCCCAACATCAAAATTCGCATCTTACCTCGCCTCATATTTACCAGTATATCAAACCCTTTTCATAAACACAAGCACAAAGCAAAAGTTTTTATCTGTAAATGTAAAATCGCGCCGCTTGAGTCGCGCTACTGTTGGTGATAATCCGCTCCAGCCGCCGATTGGTGGAAATTGGGTGGTCAGAGATAATGCGGCCGCCGTTTAGGTCGTCTAAGCTTTCGTTAACTTGGTGGCCGGGGAAAGCTGCGTCGTAGAACGCCGCGCCGTTTTTGATCACTAGCCTGTCGCCTTCTTGCAGGCTTTCGTCTAGCAACTGATAGTCGGTATTCGCCGCATAATGGACGCCGGTGATTGTCCTTGGTGCGATATAAAAGAAGTTAATACTGCCCATCGCAATCAGGAGACAAAATGCCACTAATGGCATAAGCGCAATCAAAGTCGCGTAGATATTGTGCGGGAAAATCCCGCGCCAATTTTTGATTAAAAAGCCCAAGCCGTTGCCGACCAGAATCGTAATCAAAAGTATTGCAATCGCGAAGAATGGCGGGAAGAAAAGCGACGCCAGTGCTACGACCACTATCAGTATAAAGACAATGTGGTTCCGTGCGATATGGTAATCTTGGAATGTGGCCCAGATACCGATGGCCGCCAAGGCCAAGACCGGCAGCGAGAACCAGGCCAGCGGCTCGTTCAGGCCGGCGATTTGCCCCCAAGCGGTAGCGGCGTTGTGCATCATGTTCAAATCCGGCCCGACAAAACGCCAAACCTCAAAGCCCTCCATAAAGAAGACCAGCGGCACTAACATCGCCACGGTCGCAATAATAGCAATCACAATCGCCCGCTTCGGGATTTGCACGAGGCTAAATCTGAGGTGTGGGTGAGTTATAATCAAAAAGAAAAGGGCTATGTTAAAATATACCATATAAGGTATAAATAGCGATATAATCGTCGTAACCGCCAGTGCGACCACCGTCGTTATCTTTGGCTTCTCGTCAATGATTTGCGACCCGAGCCACAGCATCAAGACCGGAAACAACACGTAGAGGATGTCGGGCGTGCCCTGGCCGGTCAAATTAAGGAAAGCAACGCTAGAAACAATCAACGCCGTCGCGGTAAAAGCGGTCAGGTTGCGATACCAGCGGTTAAGCAGGAGCGTGATTAAAATGGCCGTAATAATGCCTAGCACAATAGACGGCAACTTAATCGCCAGCGGATTTAGCCCCAATAGGTGAACCGATAAACCTTGCAACAAGTGGTATGGGAAATTCGCCAAGTGCAGATCTGGGCTTATAGATGTTAGCGCGCTGGCCTGCTCTGCCTCGGACAGACGCATACCGGTTAGCGCAGGCATCGCAATGATTGAGCCAAGCAACAACGCTCCGATAATAATATACAGCAAGACATAACGCAACTGGTAAGTAGTCGTGTTGGTAAATTTGTTTTTTAAGATTTTCACGACGTTCCTCGGCCCAAGCTATCCAATATATCGGCCGCCTTGTTGATCAGCTCTGGCATAAAGGCGCTGTAATCTTCGTAAACCCTAAATCCGGCTGCGTAAGGGTGCCCGCCGCCGCCAAAAGCGCTCGCTAGCTCCTCAGCGACTGGCTTGGCCGCCCGCAGCTTGCCGGTCAACTTGCCGTCCGGATAGGTTTTTATCGCAATCGCCAACTCTACGCCCTCTACTAGACGCAGCTCATCTAGAATCAAGACGTTCGGGTTGTATTCGTCCGAATAAGCTTGGATGTCGTCAAATGGAATTAGCACCGTTGCGAGCCGCCCGTCCAAATGGTATTCTACGCGCTGGATTAAGTCGGCCTTGTAGCGCAAGATACGCTGCGATTTTTTCATCAATTCGTGGCGGGCTTGCTCCAGCTGGTTGATGTTGGCGCCCTTGTCTATTAGGTCGGCCGCCAAACGAAAGCTAGAGGCCCCGACGCTGGCCGTGGTCAGGCCCAGTGTGTCGCCCATCAAACCGGCTAGCAGATTTTGCGCCGCGCTAGGCGTTATCACGTCGGGCAAGTCAGGCGAGCGGTCGGCCAAATCGGCAAAGACAAGCCTAGTCGTGCTCTCTGCGGGCGCGACAATAGCCTCAAAACTAAACGGCAAATCCGGCGACGTTTCGTGGTGGTCTATGACTAATATCGGCTTGTGCTGCAAAAAGTGCGCGATTTCCGGCTTTTCTAGCAGCTTGCTTAGCAATACTTTTGATGCCGTGTCAACAATGATTGCCGCATCGGCCTTAACGTCAAAGTCGTCGGTTACGCGATCCCAGCCGCTTAGGTAGCGCAAGTATTTTGGTATTTGCACCGGGCAATACAGGGTAATATCGGTGCCCGCAGCCAACGCGGCATCCAGCGCGCTTTCTAGCGCCAGCGCCGAACCGAGGCTGTCGGCGTCCGGGTTCTCCGCTTGTATAATTGTGATACGCTGATATTTGTTAGCGAAACTTAGAATCTGACTCATTTTCTCTATTATATCATAATATCATGCCGCACGCTAAAGGTAAGCACTAAGCAGACTCGGCGTCAGCCGCTGAATGCCTATATCTCTGTTCGGCCTTTGAGCGCTTGCGAGAGGGTTAGACTATCGGCATACTCTAGGTCCACGCCAATCGGGATACCGCGCGCTAGCCGGCTAG
This sequence comes from Candidatus Saccharimonadota bacterium, assembly GCA_009778015.1. Taxonomy (GTDB): domain Bacteria; phylum Patescibacteriota; class Saccharimonadia; order Saccharimonadales; family Saccharimonadaceae; genus WQUV01. The sequence continues at coordinate 4,693 of WRKS01000009.1, read as the reverse complement.
TTTTGACTTCGGGGGATTTCTCCCGGATTAAGCGTGCTAGATAAATTGCCGTGCTCTCGCCTTCAATGCTGGCGTTGGTTGCGATAATTACCTCAGTTACCGCGTCCTCTTTGATGCGAGTTAGTAGCTCGTTGATTTTCAGTTGTTCTGGCGTCATGCCATCAATCGGCGAAATCGCGCCGCCCAAACAGTGGTAAGTCCCAGTGTAGCCGCCGGTCTTTTCTATCGCTATGATATCCAGCGGCTCTTCTACGACTAGCACTTGACTTTTGTCTCTATCTGTTGCATTGTAAAGCGGGCTCTCGTCGTCGTCCTCTGAGATTAGAGCAAAGGTTTTCGGGCAAAGTTTGATAGACTCGTGCAAATCTGCCAGCGAGCCGGCCAGGTTGCCAGCCACAATCGGGTCCGTTTTCCAGATAAAATAAGCATAACGTTCGGCCGTCCGCGCGCCAACGCCCGGGATCTTGCCAAAAGCCGCAATCAATTCGGCAAACGCTTTAGGTAGCAGTAGCTGCGACATATTTCCTTACCCTATGTCCTGCCGCTTACTATTTACCGCCGCCGAGCCCGAGCGAGCCCATTAGCGGAGTCATTTTTTCTTGCGCAATCTTTTGCGCCCGGGCATAAGCCTCGGCAATCGCCTTCTCTAGCCAGCGCTCCAACTCCGAGATGTCGTCAAAATCAATTTTGTCTTGGTCTAGGCTAATCTTCTGGATCTTTAACTCGCCATTAATTCGCACTACCACTGCCCCGTCGCCCGCCTCTACCTCAATAATTTCATTGGCCAACGCCTTTTGCGCCTTTTTCAGCTCGTTTAGCATCTTCAGTTGTTCAAAAGCCATATTTCTCCTTTTCTTATGCTCATTATAACACAGTTACTTAAGTTTGGGGTATAAGCTAACATCTTAGTCGGGCAAGCGGACGCAAATCTGGGCCAAGTAGTTTTTGGGGTCATTGATGCAGGTTTCGTCTAGCGCGTAGATGACGTAGAGCGGGCCAGTGGGGCTGAGTTCGTACTCTTTGATATACTTGGCCAATCGTTCGGGGAAGTTGCCGAAGTCGCCGTAATAGCCGCGTTGCCAGCCTACTAAATAGCGGCCGGCTGGCCGTTTTTGCCCTCCGGCAGAGTCCAGCACATAATAGTGGTCTGGAACTAAAGGAGTCTCGGTAAAGGAGCCGATATTGTCGTAACGGCCGCCGATCGGCAGGTTAAGGTTAATTTGCGCGTGGTTGGCATGGTCGCAGAACTCAGCGAACGACTCATAAAAGCTACCGCTGTCTCGTGGTTGGTTGCGCGGGCCTAATGCAAACAAAGTTTCGCCCAGCTCCATAGTGGTAATGCCTAGCCCCTTCTCTTCGGCGAGCAAGCCTTGAGAAATTAGTTCGCGGCGGGTGTGGATGATAGAATGGGTTTCTACTAGCTCGCGCATTTTGCGGTCTAATCGTCTCTCTTGCTGGTTAATTAGGCCTAAAGTAGTCTCGGGGCTGCGGTCGTTTGCCATGTCCTTGATAGTTTTGAGCGGCGTGCCGACTTGACTTAAGACCTTGATAAAGTCCAACGCGATAATTTGATCGGGCGTATAATATCGGTAATTATTACTGGTATCGCGATAACCCGGCGAAAACAGGCCGATTTCGTCCCAATAGCGCAAGGTGGTGGGGCTGACACCGGAGAACTTGGCGAATTCTTTGATAGCCATTTGACTCTTCATATACTATTATATGTATCACACTTGTCGTGCCTTTTGCAAACACCTTAGACAGTTTAATCTTTTTCGGTGTTCGGCGGCCGGCTGATTGGGGTGGCAGAAGCTCTTGACATTCTGGTAACTAAATACTGTATAGTGGGCTTAACATGAAGGAAAGGTTAGGGCAACAATCATGATTAAAAGTCGTTTTAGTAAAATACTAATGATAGTAGTATTGACAGCGGGTGGTTTGAGCACGGCCGCGTATGCGTTATGGAGGGTAAGTATAGCCGATCGTGAACAGGCGCAAGACACCGCATACGTGGCGCCCGACAAGAAGGCGTCCAATCAGACTAACCCTGACGGACAACCAGACGACGCCGATATGCCGGATACGCCGCTTGATACGGTCAGACCGGATGATTCGGCTGTGCCGCACGCGCGCGAGATAACGACCTCGCCGGCTTGTGTGGTGGACGGCTCGGGCAATACAACCTGCCCAATTTGCCCTGCACACCCGGACTGCCCGAACTCTTCAACTTGCCCGGAGCAGACTACGTGCGCTAGTCCACCAACCTGTCCGGGCCAGACTACTTGCCCTGACTGCCCGAGTTGCCCAAATAACCCGAGCTGCCCGACCTGTCCTGCTTGCCCCGATTGTCCTAGCTGCCCTGAGCACCCGATAGTCGTCAGCCCCTTTAGCGAGGCTAAATTTGAGGCCCTTTCCACACCGTTTGATGGCGCCACACACGAGGTGGTGGTTACTAACGCGCCGGCCGGAACCGAGATTGAATACAGTAATAATCGGGCACGCGACATGGGGGTGCATCGGGCTTTCGCGCGGCTCTGGCATGAGGAATTCGGCGAGCATCTGATGACGACCACTATCACCATCGGCAAGATTGATATTACGGGTATCACCTTTAGCGGGGCCACCCATACATTCAATAATCAAGTGCGGAATATCTTTGTCAGCGGCGAAATCCCGGACGAAGTAGAGGTCCGCTACGAGGTTGGCGGCAAGCCTTTCCACGGCGCGACGAACGCGGGAGCCTATGAGGTAGTGGCAATTTTGTCCGGCAGCAACTATAATGAACTCAGGCTCACTGCCACCCTTACTATTAACAAGGCTAATATCAGTAGTTCCGGCTTCTTCTATGGCTCGCAAACCTTTGAATATGACGGGTCTGCTCATAGTCTTACCATTACCGGCGCCATACCACCTACGGCCAGCGTGACCAATACCTATATCAACGCGTCCGGTGTAGAATCAAGCCAGGCTATCTTCCCGGGGGTCTACACAGCCCATGCGACAATCGGCGGGCCGAACCATAATCCGCTGGTGCTTACGTCAACCCTGACTATCACAAACGGCATCATCCGCGGTATAACCTTCCCTAACCATTCGGCGGTTTATAGTGGCGAAACGCATAATTTCGCGGTCGTTGGCACCTTGCCGGCTGGTGTAACAGTGCGTTATAACTTGAACACTGCCAGCGGTCCGGTCTGGAACGGCGCCCAAGACCTTGGCGTCTATACAGTGGTCGCGACACTTTCTGGGGACTACTACAACACCCTAACTTTGACTGCGCAACTCTCTATTGTCAATCAGCATCTAGACCAAGTGCAAGGCATTGGCTTTACTGGCCCGAGCGCCGACCCATTCGCGACCATCTTCTGGGATCCGGTGCAAGACGCCGGTGGCTACAGAATTGACGTCAGACACCAAGACGGCACGCCGATAGAATCCTTTACCGTGATGGGCGGCGATACCGAATTCCACATTAACGACGCGCTGTTTAGTATCGTGCTCCGTGGGGTTTACCATGTCAATATTATAGCCTTGCCAAAGGGTGGTGACGCGGTTTGGGGCCCATCCTTGCCGTCGGCGACCGTTGACTACCCGCACAACGGTAAGCTGCATACGGCCAAGAACCCGCGCATAGAAAACGGCTTCTTTATGTGGGATCCGGTAGATGGCGCCCAGCGTTATGATATCCGAGTTAACTGGCACAATGCCAATGGGCAAATCATCAGTAGCGATACTGCCTCGTTGGCGCCAAGCTTCTCGGGCAACGCGGTGGCACTCCAAGTGTTGATTAGCGGGTTTGGCCTGACCGACGATGATTATGTCAGCTTTAGTATTCGGTCCACCACCGCACCGTCCGGTCTGCCAAGTGCTAAACATCTTTCGGATTGGAGCGCACGAACCCAGGTCATTCGCATCGGCGATCAGACTACATCGTCAGCGGCCGCTGCGGCTAAGGCGATTATAGAGGACGTGATACCGCCTATAGCGGCCGGTAATGCAGGCCTGGGCCTCGGCATGGCCATGAGTTTCTTGGCGGCAGGCAAGTCGGGCTGGCGCTTCAAACGGCTGGACGCCATCCGCCGTTGGCGCAGGTTCTAAGCTATCGCACATTGATGGGTCCCCCTTGCGCATTGACGGAATCTGTGATAGAATAAAGTGGATTCCTCGGTAGCTCAATGGTGGAGCAAGAAGCTGTTAACTTCGAGGTTACTGGTTCGAGTCCAGTCCGGGGAGCCAAAATTATATTAAAATAGGTCGGCTTGGGTCCGGCCTATTTTCTCACCCCCCACATACATTTAGTAGCCTAATAGTATGGTGCGGTGGGAGAGCTCCCAGCTGGAGGCGCCCGCAACACGACGATAAGCAAAAACACCAGAGTTTACTGGAACAGTACCTGAAGCTCCACCGCGATATTGCCAAGGCCAGGTTGAAGCAACTACGCCTCCATCATCGTCGTTCCAACCGCCCTGATAAATATCGCGAGATAAGATCTCCGATGTTGCGCTACCAAAGAATAGCGCGTTATTGGATAGGTTACCAGTTTGTATTTGGGTGTTATCCACGCCGAGTTGGCCAACTCGGCGTGAGTAACGAGAACTCAATAAATAGAGGTGGATTGGTTAATAACTCTTTATTCTTTGGTGCGGCGTTAGCAGAAATAACCAGCACTGCGCTTGCCGATATTCGCAGCAGC
>WRKS01000008.1 GCA_009778015.1 Candidatus Saccharimonadota bacterium | reverse complement strand
CTTTAGGCAAGAGGGAGAGCTTTGCTCCCCTAGAGCGACCGGAAGATGCAAGGTCGGGAGCGGGAGGAGTTCGGTCGGGAGCGGGAGGGGGCCCGACGCGTAAATAAACCGCCGACTTGTCATCCTGCAACAATATATTATATTTCGGGTGATAGCGCTTGACCAGTTCGCTTTCCAAAAACAACGCGTCCAGTTCGCTTTCGGTCGTCCGCCAAGTCGTGCTGGCGATCTCCGCCACCAGCGCGCGGGTCTTCGCATCGCGCGTCTTGGTCTGTTGGTAATAAGAGTTAACGCGATACCTCAAGTTCGCCGCCTTGCCAATGTAGATTATCTTGCCTTCTTTATCGTGATGAAAATAAACCCCGGGGCCAAGCGGCAAGTCTTTCAAATCACTCATGGGTCTCTCCGCGCGAGACTTCCGCATTATTTAGGAGCATGTGGGGTGAATTAAGCAACATTTCTAAAGACGACCTTTTTGACACGAGCGACAATTGGGCTTACCTCATCAATCGCCAAAAAGAACCCTGCCACCACATAGGTGACAAAACCCACACCCGTAATCAAAGCAAACTTCGGAAATGTGCTCATAAAGCTAACGTTAGACAGCCGGAACGGGAAGAGCCGGACCATGGTATAAACCGTCAGCGCGGTAAAGAACCCGGCAACAAACATTTTAATCACCGCGCGCACAAACTCCAGTGTAAAGACGCTACGTCGCCGGTAGTGTAAAATACCAAACAGCAAAGTGATCTCTAAGATCGCGCTAGTTGCCTTGGCGTAAACGATGCCGAACGCGCCCAAATTGGTATGTCGCGCCAAGAGCACCGCTATCGTTACCATCACGCTTATAGAAATCAGCGACACAATCAGCGGCGTCTTGGTATCTTGGTTGGCATAAAACGCCCGAACGAGTATCTGGAAGATACTTGAGCAGACAATGGACACACATAAAACGCCGAGCAGCCCCGCAATCATCGCGTTACCGCCGTTGACGATAAATGCCGCAACATAACCGCGCGCAAAGAACGCCACGACCGCGATTGGCAGTATCAGCCAAATCACCAGCCTGAGAGCCGTCCTTAGACTCTGGTTAAAAGCGTCGCCATTTTCTACCGTAATCTCTTGCGATAACTTAGGGAACCACGCTGTAGAAATCGCCACGCCCACCAAACTAATCGGCATGGCCGCCAGCGACTGCGCTTGTTGCAGCTGCCGCACCGTGCCTGCCGCCATCCGCGACGCCAAGTTGGTATTAACAAAAGTCGCTACATAATCCAGCCCCTGGTCCGCCGTCCGCGCCGGTAGCAAGCTCGCGACTTTGCGCAAGCCCAAGTTCTTCCAAAAGATTTTGAGGTTGTATTCAAAGCCCAAGCCAATCATGCCGAATAGCGCGATTAAGAGCTGCACGATAGAGCCCAGCGCCACGCCCAGCGCCACGCCCATAATGCCGCCGTCAAAAACTTGGTGACCAAAAATCACAATCCCGCCCGTAAAGACGCGCACACCAATCAAGATACATATATTATAGATAATCGGTGCCATCGCAAACGACAAAAACCGCCCGACCGCCTGCTGCATAGAAATCAAGACCGTGGAGATAGAAAACAAAAGCGGGTTAACCGCGATTACCCGCATCAAGCTTACTGTCATCTGGTGCGTCTCGGGCGAAAAACCGGGCGCAATCAACCGCGCTAACGGCCCGGCAAAAATAATAATCAGTATGGATACCACAAACATAATCAACGCCATGATATTCAAGAGTGACGACGACAACTCCCAAGCCGACTTGCGGTTGCCCTTGCTTAAACGCTCGGTAAAAACCGGTATAAACGAAACCGTCAACGCGCCGCTCACCAAAAGAAAGAACATAAAGTCCGGCACCGAGAAAGCCGCTGTATAGGCGTCAATCCCCTCTTTGTAGGTGTTAAGATACATGGTGTTGAGCCAGCGGTCGCGAAACAGACCGAGTATCGCCGCACCAAGCGTTGAAAAAGCCAAAATCACCGCTGTCACCTTGACCGGCATCTCGGTATTCGCCAGCGCCACCACTGATTTCCACTTAATTCTTCCCATGCGTATAGTATATAGGAATTTTTTGAAATAGTCTATTCCGAGCATTTTTGCGGGGGGTGGACATTCCAAGAAATTCATGTATAATGTAGTCATGGACACCTTTTTTCGCGTAGTCATGGTCATCAGCGCCAGCTTATCTATTATCTTAATCTTGCTCCAACAACGAGGCGCTAGCCTTGGCGCCGGCCTCGGGTCAAGCGGCGAGCTCAACACCACGCGCCGCGGCCTTGAGAAGAGCCTTTTTAACACTACCATCGTCATGGTTTCCGTCTTCATTTTGTCAATCATCGCGGAATTCTTCGTGCCGGTTGTTTAATAGGGGGTCAATGCCAAAGTTTTGGAAAAAGCATGTGCGCCGCACCAAGTATTTGGGGCAAGATATCGCCGAACTCAGCAAGCGCGGCACCACTCATGTCAAGACCCACTTTGTCGGCAGCCTCCACAAAGTGCATTATGTCCGGAAACAAGTTTTTCTTTGGTTTAGCGCCGTGGCTATTCTGCTCCTTATGACCGGCATTCAGCTGCTGCTCTGGCGCTCCACTACCTCCACTTCCACTTCGGCGCGCGGCGGCCTTTACAGCGAGGCGACCATCGGCGACATCCGCACCCTTAACCCGCTTTTCGCTACCACCAATTCCGAGCACGCGGCAATTAACCTTATCCACGCGCGGCTGCTCGGTTATGACCAAAGCGGCCACATTACCGGCAACCTCGCGGCCAGCTGGTCCAACTCCACCGACGCTCGCGAATGGGAGATTACCTTGCGCGAGAACCTCACCTTCCACGACGGCGCGCCTCTCACAGCGGACGACATCGTCTTTACAGTTGAGCTAATGCAAAACCCGCTCACCCACTACTCCGGGCAGAGCAACTGGGCCAGCATCGTCGCCACCAAAAAGGACGATCTAACCGTCGCTTTCCGGTTGCCTAACTCGCAAGCCTCTTTTTCCGAGCAACTCACCTTCTTTGTCCTGCCCAAACACTTGCTCAAGGATACCCCGCCCAACCAGCTGATTAATTCCGACTTCAACCTTAACCCCATCGGCGCCGGTGCCTTTATGTTTACCCGTATCAAAGCCTCTAGCGCCAGTGCACAAATCGTTTCCACCGCTCGCTTTGACGGCTTTTACGGCAGCGCTTCACTCCTAAACAGCTACGAAATCCACGCCTACCCCAGCGTCACTGATATTATCACTGGGCTCAACCTCGCTTCCATCACCGCCAGCGCCGAGCTTTCGCCTGCCGACCTTGGCGGCATCACGCGGCGCAACAGTTTCCGCGAACGCCGCGCTCTGCTTTCCGGCGGCACCTATTTGTTTATCAACACCGCGGCCGAACAAACTAGCCGCTTAGTAGTCCGCCAAACCATCGCCGCCAGCCTTGACCTGACCAAAATCCGCATGGCCGCCGATCATCTCACACCGCTTGATTACCCAATTATCATCTCTCGCTTCCCCTTAAACGCGCCCGCCATCCCGCCACACACTGGCAGCGCTCATATCGCCGAACCACTCCGCTTGCTCGGCAGCAACCGCGCCGTCGCAGAAGTTATCGCCGAGCAACTCCGCGCTGCTGATATCCCGGTTGATTTAACGGTCTATCCCGAAGGCTCTGGCGCGCTCTGGAACGCCATTGACGCGCGCGACTACGACCTGCTGCTCCAAACCATTAGCCTGCCCAGCGACCCGGACCCCAGCCAATACTATCATTCGTCGCAAATCGGCGCCCGCAATTTCTCTAATTATGTCTCTAGCGCCGCCGACATCTACCTTGCCGCCGCCAACGCCACTACCGACCTCCGCGTCCGCCGCGCTCGCTACGAAGAGTTTTTGCGCGAGTGGGTCGCCGACATCCCGGCTATCGGCCTCTACCAGTCCGAGATGCTCTATGTCGCCGCCGATTTCGCCACTTCCTTCCCCGAGTCAGCCGTCTTGGTCACGCCAATGTCACGTTTTGAAACCGCTAATCGCTACGCAACCCTGCGCACCACCCGCAATCGCACGCCTTAATCAGCGGCGGTAATTATTACCACTCTCATTTGCTGCCTAACGCTTTCTTTAAGAACGCGCCTGTTGCCGATTTGGCGTTCCTCGCCACCTGCTCCGGAGTCCCCGTCGCCACAATATAGCCACCATTTACACCGCCCTCGGGGCCCAAATCAATAATCCAGTCAGCGGTTTTAATCACGTCCAAATTATGCTCAATAATAATCATCGTATTGCCGCCCGTCATCAACCCGTTCAAAAGCTCTAGTAGTTTTTGCACATCATCACTATGCAAGCCCGTCGTCGGTTCGTCCAGAATATAAAGCGTCTTATTGGTATTCGGCCGCGCCAGCTCAGTCGCCAGCTTAATCCGCTGCGCCTCGCCGCCCGACAAGGTTGTCGCCGGCTGCCCTAGGCCAATATAGCCCAGCCCCGCTCGCTGCAAGGTCTTTAGCTTATTAGCAATAGCCGGGAAATTGATAAAGAACTCCGCCGCCTCGTCCACCGTCATCGCCAACACATCGGCAATGCTCTTGCCCTTAAACTTGACTTCCAGCGCCTCACGATTGTAGCGCTTACCATGGCACTCCTCGCACTCCACAAAAATATCCGGCAAAAAGTGCATTTCAATTTTAATCACGCCGTCACCTTGGCAGCGTTCGCAACGGCCGCCTTTAACATTAAAACTGAATCGCCCGGCTTTGTAGCCGCGCATTTCCGCTTCCGGCAACCCCGCGAATAATTCGCGCACATAATTCCAAACGCCGGTATAAGTCGCCGGGTTGCTGCGCGGCGTTCGCCCAATCGGGCTCTGGTCTATCACGATAGTCTTATCTAGGTTCTCCAGCCCGGTGATTTTGTCATGCGCACCAGCCACGGTTTGCGCGCGGTGCAATTGCGCCAACAGCTCGTTCGCCAAGATATCGTTTACGAGCGTGCTTTTGCCAGACCCGGATACACCCGTCACCGCCGTCATCACGCCCAGCGGAAACTTGACGTTTAGATTCTTTAAATTATTTTCTCGCGCCCCCCAAATCTCTACATATTTCCCACCGGCCGCTTCATCCAAAACTTGCCGCCGCTTTTTCGGCACCGCGATCTTTTTCTCGCCGCTTAAGAATTGCCCAGTCAAGCTCTTTTTGTTCGCCTCAACTTCCTTAGGCGTCCCCACCGCCACCACGCGCCCACCGTGCCGGCCCGCTCGCGGCCCAATATCCACCAAGTAGTCCGCCGAGCGAATCGTGTCCTCGTCGTGCTCCACCACCAAAACCGAGTTGCCGATATCGCGCAAACGTTTCAAGGCCTCAATCAGTTTTTCGTTGTCGCGTTGGTGCAAGCCGATTGAGGGCTCGTCCAACACATACAACACACCTTGCAAGCCCGACCCGATTTGCGTGGACAGCCGAATCCGCTGCGCCTCGCCGCCCGACAATGTGTTTGCCGCGCGTGATAACTCAATATAACCCAAGCCCACATTCTGCATAAAGCCAACCCGCGATACAATCTCTTTTACCACCGGCTCGGCGACCATTTTTTGCGTCTCATCAATATCAGACGGCAGCGTCGCAAAGTGCTTCAGCACCGTATCAACATCCCTATTGCAAATATCCATAATGTTCAATTTGCCGATTCTCACCGCCAGCACCACCGCCTTCAAGCGATCACCGTGGCAAGTCACGCACTTTTCAGTCCGCATAAACCGCTCAATATCTTTGCGCATAAAGTCGCTGTCCGTCTCGCGATAGCGCCGCTCTAGATTTGGGATTACCCCTTCGTAAGTGGATTCATAAGTCGCGCCATCACCCCATTTACCATGCCCGCCGACTGTCATTTGATATTTGTCGTTGCCGGTGCCATAGAGGATTTTATAAATTACTTCATCGTCCAAGTCTTTCAGTGGTGTCTTGACATCAAAACCGTGCTTCGCCCCCACCGCCGCCAACTTCTTCAGCCACCAAGAGTCCTGATTGATCCGGTTAAACGGCCGAATCGCGCCCTCGCTCAAGGTCAAGTTCTTGTTTAACACCAACTCCGGGTCCACCTCCAAACGCACACCCAGCCCGGTACACGTCTCGCAGGCGCCTTGCGGCGAGTTAAAACTAAACAGCCGCGGCTCTAAGTCCGGAATCTCCACGTCTGGGTGCTCCGGACAAGCATATTTTTGCGAGAGAGTGATAATTTTAGGCACCTCGCCCTCGGCTCCGCTGTCCGCGCTGCGGACACTCTCGTCCGGAAACATCAACTGCACAACACCATCGCCCACTTCCAGCGCCTGCTCCACCGACTGCGCCAGCCGCGCCGACAAGTCCTTATCCATCGTCAAACGATCCACCACGATTTCAATCGTGTGCTTTTTCATTTTTTCTAACTCGGGGAACTCGTCCAGCGCATAAATAATCCCGTCAATTCTGGCGCGCACAAAGCCTTTGCTCATATACTGTTCGGGGATGTGTTGGAACTCGCCCTTTTTCGCCGAGACAATCGGCGCCAAAATTATCATCTTTGTGCCGTTTGGCGTTTCCAAGACTTCGTTGGTGATATTTTCTACGCTGCGCTTGGTCACCACCCTATCGCAAATCGGGCAATGCGGCACACCCGCCCGGGCAAATAGCAAGCGCAAATAGTCATAGACTTCTGTTACTGTCGCAACGGTTGAGCGCGGGTTGCGGCTGGTGGATTTTTGGTCAATAGAGATTGCTGGGCTGAGGCCTGTGATATGGTCCACTTCCGGCTTGTCCATGATGCCGAGAAACTGCCGCGCATAGCTGGAGAGGCTCTCCACATAACGGCGTTGTCCCTCGGCGTAAATCGTATCAAAAGCCAAGCTTGACTTGCCAGACCCTGACACGCCGGTAATCACGACAAACTTGTCTCGCGGTATATCAACGTCAATATCCTTGAGGTTGTGCTGTTTTGCCCCTCTAACCGAAATCACGCTTTCCATTTGGCTATTATACCACAAGAGTCTTCAGAAATCAACCTACAGCCGTGCCCTGCCGCGGTAATCGGCATAAGTTAGTCGGCGCAATAGTATTGGCCATCGCCAAGGTATGTCAGCACTGCCGAGCTGCCGCTTGACCGTTCTACTGTGCTACTGACACCAGCCTTGCAAGCCGCGCCAAAGATAATCCAAATGTCACCGGTAGAATCACCGTATCGCGAATAACGGATGGCGTTATAGCTACCCATGGCATACTCTTGCAAGTAGAACGGCCCGCTATATGTCATCTCTCTATACGAATCCGGGAAAGTCTCGCCATCACGGTTCAGAACCCGAACCGTAAAGTCGTCTACCGCGGCAATCGCGGCGTTAAAGTCCTCGCCTTCCTCCAGCATGTCACGCACCAAATCAACCGCGCTCATTTGCGCCGTTAGCGCGCCAGCGTTGAGGATGTTATTGATTTCCAATTCGCCTAGCGAGTTCAAGTCGCTTTCTTTTAGTTCCAAGTAGTCACTTGGCGCTGCAATTGAGAGGCCCTTGTCATGCTTGCTGTCAATCTCCAGTTTCACATCAACCTTGGCGCCACCCACAGAACCCTTGACCGTAACCGCAGTAAATCGCCTCGTGCGCGTGTTAATCTCAACCGTAATCTTCGGCAGGTCCTTCAACATCCCGGCCAACGTCTCTTCCGCCTGCTCGCGCTCCTCTTCAGTCATGTCTTGCAAGCCTTTGATCGCCTCGTCCAGCGTCTCAAGAAAGTCGTCCGAAAGCCCGGCCCGGTAGTTGTCAGCACAGCCTACAAACCCACGCACAATCTCACTGCCTTGCGCCATTACCAAGAAATCATGGTAATCCGAAACCCGGCCCGATGGTGCGACGGTATATGTTATTGTCTGCCCGCTCTTGCTTTCGCGGTCAAACTTTATCACTGTTGTCAACATCTTAAAGAGCTCACGCCCAGCCTTGCTGTTGCCATGCAACGATTCTAGTTGGTTTTGCATGCATTTCTGCATATTTTCGCTGTCGCTGCCCAAGAAATTGGTTAATGTCTGGTTAGACACCATCAGCCAGCGATCATTAAAGCGAGTAAACTCTTCCGGCCACTCAATCGTCTCCTCGCTCGGCGCGAACGCCGCCACTACTTGGTCCACGATTCGCACATAATCCGCCTTGAGATAAATACTCTCGTCCACATAGGCCCCATAAATTGTGCCGCTGAACTCTTTTGAGCCGTCCAAAGCCTCCACGCTGGCGATAGTCGGCCGTACCTTTAGCTCAGCGCTCATATCGCCATTCAAGCCGCTTGCATCCGAACGCGCCCTGACGCCAAACTTCACGTTAATTTTATCGCTGTCGCCGCCGATGTTAGTTACTACCACCTCGCCGTCAACCCGCACATCGTTATCTTTGAGCAGATTACTGATTGCATCGCCGATAATTTTGTCATCGCTGTTTTGCAGCATAAAGAACGCTAACGCGCCGCCGCCCAAAAGCACGACCGCCAAAGCTGGCAAGCCAAACTTCAAGACCTTGTTCCATGAAAACGTTCTTGCCACCGGCTTCTCGCCGGCGCCGAAGGTTGCGGTTTGATCGGCCGGGTCTGTAAAAGGATCCTGCGCAGCCGGAACCGGCGCTTCTGCCGCCAGCTTAGCCTCTTCTGCTACCGGCTCGGACGCCGGAACTTCTGCACTAGGTGCTGTCGCGCCACCAAACACCCCGCCGCTTGCCGATTTCGCGGCCTTCGGCGCCTTTTCGGCTGCGCCGAACACGCCGCCGCCTGCTGCTACAGGCTTTGCCTTCTTGCTCGCACCCCCAAATACTCCGCCGTCGCCGCCCGCGACTGGCTGCTTTGCCGGCGCTCCGCCAAATACACTATCTGCCATCTAGAACCCGCCCCTAATTAGTGAGCTCAAATCCATGTTAGTCGTAATAGAATACCAGTAGGCGCGGCTCTCGCGGCTGCTTTTATCGGTCGGGCGGACCACCATATTCGCGACCAGCATCATAACGATAGCCAACCCAGCAATACCGATGTTGACAATCTTAAAGGTGTTCATCAGCGCCATCTTACCTTTAGCAATATTACCGACAAAGAACGCGCTAGCCGCATTCACCCCTGCCGCCATAAAGACCGGCACGAAAGTTCCCAACCAGTATTGCTTTTGCATCGCCTCGGCCGCACTCTCGGAGATACCTTCTATGCCTGCCGAAAACAGCGAGATAAACAAGGTCGCGAAGGCCAAAAACGCGTTTAACGCCGCCACGGCCCAGAGCACTCGTGATGCGGTAGAGAAACTCTCTTTTACCGCATCGCCATCGGTAATCTTTTTGACCACTATAAATGGCACAATCGCCAGCAAAATCGCCGCCAAGCCAAACGAAATCCACATCAATAACGGTGGGATCCCGCTAAACAACAAGCCAAACGGCGACACCAGCGTCGGCGTCACTCTCGCAAACATGGCGACGCTTGTCGCAATGCTCAAACCTGCAAAGATACTCCCGGCCATGAGCGACAACGCCAACCCCTTGACCAATCCTTTTTGTCCTATCTTATCTACCATAACACTCCCCTTTTTATTACTTATAATATAGTATTACAAACTAAAAAAAGCAAGAGTTATCTGGCCAACACGCCAATAAAGTATTCGCGAATCCTGCCGTAATCATACCAATCGGTCGTCCCCGACGGCACCAAAATCATCTGCCCGCCGTTTTGTCCGCAAGCGACCTCTGTAGTAGGGCGGGTACACTCGTCACGCAACAAGGTAACGCCGCGCTTGACATCCACAAAGGCATATTCTCCGCGATCATTGGCGCCGCCCGATGCCGACAGCAAGTCCACGACAGTCCTTATCTCGTTAGTGCGGAAGTTCGTGCGCAAATTGTTGCCCAAAGAGTCTATCGTGCCCATTGCCGCCGTCGGCGTCAACAGCTTACCGTCCTCCACCGCCGCCTTTTGTAGAGCACGCAGCACCCTTTGCTGGTTAAGGCCGCGCTCATGGTCGGTCCCAATGCCATAACCACCCTTAGAGTTCCGCGCGCGGGAGAAACAGAGCGCCTCTGCGCCATCCATCTGTACTACTTGACCCGCGCTATATTTAAGGTTGCAATGATTGTCCGCGATGGCGTGCGTCATTGTAATCTCTATACCCCCCACGCGATCCACCAGCTCCTCAATCACCGTAAAGTTAACCCGGGCGAAGTATTGTATCTCTACACCCGTTATCTCACCGATTTTATCGGCCAAGACTTTTGCCGCCTCCGCGTCCGACTTGCCGCGCCGCAACGCGCAACCATGCACCTCGTTAATCTTGCTCCGGCCGCACTCATGTTGCACATATAGGTCACGCGGTATAGAAACCGTAAGATAGTCGCCCGACTCCGCATGCACCGATACCACCATCAACGAATCCGTTAAGCTGCCCTCATCTAGGCCAAATACCAAGATATTGGTCCGCCCATTCGCGTCCGTCCGGAGCGGCTCCTTCCTGAGCAGCCCGAAGATACCGCCATCAAAGGACTTGCCCAAATCATGCGACACCATAAAGATCAGCGTCCCGATGCCGGCAAGCAAAATAAAAACCAGTCCCAGCGACACCCAAAGCTTGATTCGCTTTTTGCGGGTCTTTTTAGACTTGGCGCTTCCTTTCTTGCCTTTTTTCGGCTCTAAGGCAACCAACTCCGGTTCGTCGTTGGCCGGGGTCTCAAGCTGCTCCTTTTTAGCCTTTGCTTCATCCTTTTTCATTGTAACAGTATAACAAATTACACCTAAGATTGCAAATTATGTTATAATATGTGTATTATGAAGCCAACCAAAAAACAGCAGCAAATCCTAGACTATATTGACCATTTTCGCGCCGAGCAGGGCGTCTCGCCCACCTACCGTGAAATCATGTTCGGGCTCGGCTATTCATCGGTCGCCACCGTTGCCGAACACATCAGCAATCTCACCGCTAAAGGCCTCTTGCTCAAAGAGGACTTTGCCGCCCGCAGCGTTGCCGTCCCGCGCGAGAGCGTCCTAGAGGTAGATTTCTTGCAAGAAATCTCCGCTCGCCGCGCCCGCGGCGAAGACAAAGCCGCCGAAACCCTCCAAAAAGCCTGGCAAATCTTAACCGATTAAAGCTAATCAACCCCCAAGCCCCCCCTACGAACACTTTTGTAATCAGTGACGACTGATACAAAAGCCAAAAGAGGTCCGCCCGTAACGACGGGACGGACTCTTTGGCGCGTGTGAGTAGGGGGGGGGGGGGGGTTGATTATTTCTTTAGAGTCAAGATC
>WRKS01000007.1 GCA_009778015.1 Candidatus Saccharimonadota bacterium | reverse complement strand
AACCACTTGAGCGCGACCAGTAGCGCCGTGGTGGTGGACCGGGTAGACTTGCCGAATAGTCGGGTTGGCAAATCTTGGGCGCTGGTGGATGGCGAGTGGCTGCATGCGACGCCGACCCCTAGCGCGGACAACAAAACGGTGCCGGAGTTTACGGCTGTGGAGGAAGATGATTGGGAAGATGGGGAGCCGGAGGAGGTAGAAAAAAGTGAGGTTGAGCAAAGTAGTGGAGTGGTGCCGGACGCTTTGCTGCCGACGGGTCAGGGCGACGAATCCGGGGTTGGCGGTAATGGTGCCGGCCCAGTGGCAAAGGAGCTGGCAGATTGCGGTGAGGGGCGCTACCGCAACCCTTTGACTAATCGCTGCAAAAAGATTGAGGTGCCGACAGAGCAAAAGCCGTGCAACGAGGGTTACGAGCGGAACCCGGAGACCAACCGTTGCCGCAAAATCCGGGAGAATTCCGGCGCGGCGCTGGGTTTTAGCGTGCCGGATAGCGGCGGGACGGCGGGAGGAACAGGGGCGAGCGCGGCAGGCGGGGCCTTGGCCAGCGCGGGCGAGGCGCTAACAGATGGGCTGGATCGGGTGTTTAGAGACGAAAATGGCTACTTGCAGGGGTGGAAGGTGGTGCTGACGCTGCTTGCGGTGTTTTTGGCGGCTGGAATTGGCCTCTGTTACGTATTTCGCGATAAATTATATAAATACCGGTTTTTCTCTGTTATTGCCAGCAAAATAGTTGCAATACGCAAGAAAATGAGCGAAAAGTATTGACTTTTAAGCACTAGTGTGATATAATGACAGTGTGAAGAGGTTTCGCAACCACCTGTTAAAGGTCGTATCGCGGAATTCTTCCGCGAACCTTAACTTGTGAAGTATGCGTGTAAAATACCTCTCAAAAAGGAGGAAATACCATGTTTAATCTGAATTACACCGGCCCCGGAGTCACCGGAAACGGCGCAGCGATGAACGACGCGGAAGCGTCCTACATCGTAAACTGCATTATTGGTGCGGCGCACGGTACAATCGGCAAGGATGAAATCGTCGTAGTAGGCACAAAGAGCGATTGCCTCGCCTATGGTGTAGTAGCGCTCCCCAGCCCGCTGACCGGCGCGGAATCCGACAGAGGAATCATCGCAAGGGCGTTGGAAGCCGCCAACACGAAGAGGATGGCGAAGATTGCCCCGGGCAGAGACCTGGACGACGGCGACATTTTGGACATCGCGAAGGAGATAATTGAGGAGTTCCGCAAAAAGAACAAAACCCTGGATGGGAAACACATTTTTCTGCTTGATTCTTCGTCCGGTAACACCTTTTGCATCGCCTTACGCGACAAACCCGGCAGCGGCACAATGCGCACCCCGACCCCGCCGGCTTGGGTCCCACCGACTACGCCGTAACAGGCTACCATGCACTATCTGGGTGACAACCAAGCGGCTGACAATGGCAATCAGTGTTTGCGCAAGCATTGACACCGAACTTCACGAGTAATAACCCCCGAACCATAACCGGTTGCGGGGGTTAACTCATTGCGAAGTTGGGGAGGGGAGCGCGAGCGGGTGGCGGCACGTGTGTCATTTGTTGATTTGTGCCAAGATGTCGTTTAGGTTGAGCGTTTGGCTGGTAATAATAACGGTTGTCGGCTGCACGTTTGCGGGCGAGGCCGCCGGCGTAGGGTTTGCAGTCAGATACGGGGGGTTGGCTTGGAGCAAAGTCGGGTAAACAATGCCGTCTTGGGCGAGCTGCCGGCGGTTTTGGCCGTTGTAGCCGCGATTGCTGACTGTGTAGCCGATGTTGGCGATGGCCGCGAAGAGCCCGCCAAAGAGCATAAGCGCGAGAAAAACGCCAACATAGACCGCGAAGGCAAACGCGATGATAGGGAAGAGGAAAACGAACGCCAAAACCAGCAGGACGACACAGACGATGACCCAGAGTACAGAGAGAAAGAATCTCATATTAACACCTCCTATTTTTGATTCGCAAGTGAAATTTCATGGCCGCAAATGGATTAGTAGCCGTGACTTGCGATCCTTCTACTGCTTATTATATCATACTTTGAGGGAATTTTCAAGATGCTAATGCAAATCTCAAGAGACCAAGCAAAGCCCCTGCCATATCGGAAGGGGCGGTTTGAAGCCCCGAGACCGAGGTCTGGGGCTTCTTTGCTGTGCTTGTGAAGTTAGTTCGTGTTAAGCGCCATGTGCTTTGCTTTAATACCACGGGGAGCCGCCGTTGTTGTTTTGCGGGGGGTTCGGGCCCGGAGCGCCCGCAGGCCTCGCTGTTATATCTGGGTCTACGTTGTACTTATACTCGTTTCTCTGGTTTCGTACAATGCGGGGGTCAATACCCTGCATAACGCTGTCTGTGGCTTCAAAGATGAGCCGCTGAGTCTCGGCGTTGCGGTTGACTTCGTCCAGCTTTCTCTTGCTGCGGATGGTGTAAACGAGGAAGACGATGAGCACGATGAACAGGCAGATGGCGAATATTGGAAAGAAATAACTCCAAAAACCGCCGTTGAACAGGGGTGTGCTCGAGGTGTCAGCCGGGGGCGTAACAACCTGATTGCTGTCTACCCAGCCGTTTGAGGCGAACGCCGTCATGGGGGTGAGCATCATAAGGGAAAACATCGCGATAAACGCGAGGGCGGCCGCTCCTACACGCGACCAAACTTTTTTCAATGTGGTTTTCATAAAGAAAACCTCCTTTCTGGCGGGATTGCCGCCGAGGTGCTACACCAAATCGCTTCGGTGCGCAATCGGGCTTGCCTCTTCGGCGGCCCTAAAATTAAGACTTGGTCGCGTGAATCACTTCACAATGCTAATGTCCGAGGTCCACCCGGAATTAGATTGTTAGTGAATCGCTCCGGAGCGACCTACACGTTCATTATAGCATACCATGCTTAAAAAGTCAATAGTTTTTATACTTTTTATGCTAAAATACCATGGTTTTCTAAGCATTACCTCTATTAAAAGGCGGGCTTTTTTCATGCTATAAAAGCATAAAATACGGTAAAAGGCAACTTGCGGAAGCCTGGAAATGTTGTGCAAAATAGCCAAAAATATGGTCTAATGCTGTGGAAAAGGCAAGGAAAACTCAATCAATCCCAAGACTCACGAAACAACAGGGCGCTGGCGCCCCTCTCCATCCCCCGGATGGTTCACCCCGCATCGTTCGCTATGGGAGCGTTTGAGTTTTCCTAAACTGTGCTATAATGGATACAAATGGGCAAAGAAATTATTCATATAGAGGTAGATGAGGACATCGCGGGGATTATTGGCCGCGTGATGGCGGCCAAAGAAAAGGTCGTAGCGGTGGTGGCCCCGAAAAATCTGGGGGCTTTGCGCTCGGCAATGAACTTAAAGTTGCTGAAAAAGGCGGCTAAGAACGCCGACAAGGTGGTGGCGGTTATTTCAGACAACCCGGCGATGGTTAATTTGGCCGGGGTGGCAGGGGTGCCGCTAGCCAAAAACCTGGAAAGCAAACCGGTGGTCCCAGAGGTAGAGCACTTGGCGGACGGGCAGTTGGTGGCCGAGGAGTTGACGGCCGGCGAAGCACTCACGATTGACGGTAGTGATATGTCGCTGACGAACCGCTCCCAAGACTCGCAGGAACGGCCAGGGGACTTGGCGTCCCCTCTCGCCTCTGGCGATTCACCCAGCACTGCTCGCTATGGGAGTGATTCGTCAGCTTCCGAGAGTCTCTCAGAAGCCGATTCATCCGAATCAGGCGTTGCGACATCAGAGAAAAAGCGCAAGTTTAATGCGCTGACGGCCAAAGTGGATAAGGTTTGGCAGAAGGTGCTGATTATCGGCGGCGTGGTATTGGGTGCGTTGGTAATTGGGGTGGTGGCGATGGTGATCGCGATTAAGCCGAGCGCGACCGTGAATGTCGCGACCCACATGGATACGATTGACGTGCGCAACGAGGTGCAATTTAAGGTGGGCGATAATAATGTGGGTGGCGGGCTGTTTCAGTTGACCGAGAAATCATTAGGGGTGGAGCAAGACGAGGAGTTTGAGGCGACCGGCGAGAAAGAGGAAGGCACGAAGGCGAGCGGAACGGTAACGGTTAGGTATTGCGGTCCGTCCGCGATGACGGTTTCGGAGGCCAACTCTTTTGAGGCGAACGGCAAGCGCTATCGGGTCAGCACGAGGACCGAGTTGCCTGCGGCTTCTTGCGCGGGCGCGCCGGAAAGCTGGAATGCGACTACCGTAGCAGTGGTGGCGGATGATATCGGCGAGGATTTTAATGTGGCGAGTGGCGTCGTGATGTCATTTTCGGCTGACCCGAATGGGCACTCAACGCGGGTGACTTCAGGGGGTATCTCTGGCGGCAGCAAGCGAACGGTGCGCGTGGTCTCTGAGGAGGACGTCAAAAACGCGCTCAATCGGCTGGATTCGGCCAGTATTGAAGAAGGTCGGGCACGTCTAAAGGCGTCGTTGGACGATGATTTATACGCCTTTGACCAGACTTTTGTCGCGACCAGCGGCTCGGTTGAGGTGACGCCGCGCGTGGGTGAGCCGATTGGCAATGGCGACCGAGCGACCGTCAAAAGGACGCAAAATTACCGGATTATGACGGCATCTAAGAGTGATATGGAGCGATTTGCGATGGAGCTGGCCGAAAGCCAAGCGGCGGGTAAGCAGATTTATGAGATTGGCGATTTCGCGGCGGGTAATTTGTTCTTGGAGCGGGTGGAAATCACCGCGCAGACCGGCGGCACGACTTGTGGCGACGACGCGCCGAGTGATTGTGTGCCGACACCGGGGACAGTGCGCGAGATAAGGGCGCTCTTAAAGACGGTGGCGCGAGCGGGCGACAGCATATCGGTAGAGGAAATTGCGGAGGTTATCGCCAATCAGAGGGTGGCCGACGCCAACCGGTTGGTGATGGAGTTTCGCGGTGTGCAGCGAGTTGAGGTAACGCTCCGACCATTCTGGGCGAACCGTTTGCCTAAGGATGTGTCGCGGATTACAATTAACATTCAGGCGGACAGCTAATGAGGATGGTTTGCTGATGAGGATGACCTGCTGATGGGGATGGTTTAATGGCGATATTTGGGCTGGATGTCGGCGAGAGGCGGGTAGGCGTGGCCAAAGTGGACCCGGAGACGCGGGTGGTCAGCCCGGTGGGCGTGTTTGAGGTAGAAAATACCGCGGGGCTAGTGGAGGCGCTGAAAGACAGCGAGGATACTTTGGTGGTGGTCGGGATGCCGACTAACCAGCAGGGCGAGCTGACACAACAGAGTGAAAAAGTGAAGCAGTTTGCGTTGCAGCTTAAGGGGTGGTTGCCGGGAACGACCAAGATAAACTTTTTTGGCGAGAGCGGCACGACTTTGCTAGCGATTGACCGCTTGCGCGAACGCGGTTTTGACGATGTGCAGTTGCGCGAGGCGAGGGCGTCGGGGCTGGTGGATGTTGAGGCGGCTTGTATCATTTTAGAGGGTTGGACGGAGGAAAACTTATCATGAAAGCGCTGAAAACCATGCAGAAGTCGCTGAAATGGATGTTGTTTTTGTTGGTTTGCGTGGTTATCGCGGCAGCAGTCCTCGGCGGGTTGTTTGTCAAGCAGCGTCTAGATGATCGGGCGGCGCGGCAAGCAGAATACGAGCGTGTGGCCAAAGAAAAGGCGGACGAAATCACCTTGACGTTTGCGCCGGGCAACACTATCTTTACGGCGCGGCGGATGTTGATTAGCCGCGGTTTTTCCGAGGCGGAGATTGACGCGGCGTTTAGCAAAGATTATGAGGTAATGACCAAAATGGGCCGACCGGCAGCACTTACAGGGGTGGATTCGTCTATGGTGGCCGGGGCGAAGGGGATTCTGAACACCGGTAGTGTTAGCATTGAGGGCTTTTTGTTCCCAGAGACAATTAATTTTTTCGCGATGGCGACGGTGGAGCAGATTGTGACGCGGATGGCGACCGAGCTAGACCGGGCGATTCAGCGCGAGGGTTTGGCGCAGCGCTTTGGCGACCAACAGATTAACAATCGGCCGATGACCCTTTACGAGGGGCTGGTGATGGCCAGTATTGTGCAAAAGGAGGCGGGCGGGCTAAAATACGAGGATAAGACGGCGATTGCGGCGGTTTTTTACAATCGGCTACGTATGGGTTGGCCGCTGGGAGCGGACGCAACTACGCTCTACGCGGCGGATATGGCCGGTATCCCGACGCACAACGAGGACGGCTCGGCAAACTGGAGTATTTTGCAGTTGAGCTCGCCATGGAATACTAGGGGCAGCTCGGCGCGGGTAGGGTTGCCGCCGACCCCGATTGCCAGCCCGGGCTTGGAGGCGATTAGAGCGGCCGCTAATCCGGACTTTGCAAAACACCGCTATACGCTGTATTTCTTGACAGATGACAACGACGTGGTGCGATATGCAACGAACGAAGCGGGGCACCAAGAAAATATAAGGACTTATTGTCAGATAAGATGTCAAAACTGGTAGATAGGGTGCTGAAAGCACCACGCACCAAACGGGGGCGGATGTGGCGCTTGTTCGCCAATTATGGGTTGATTACGGCGGTTTTGGTGACGTTTTTTGTGGTGGGATCGCGCGGGCAGCAGCTGGGCGACAACACCTTTACCTACTTGTCTAGCGGCGAATCGGGCTTTAGCGTGAGTTTTATTAATGTGGTGGAGACAGCGGTGGTGGCGCAGTCGGCGCAGACGGCAAACTTGGCCAGCCAGGGTAACACGGTGGATATGGCAAACTCGCTGGCGGCAATTTTCGCGGCGGGCGGCGGGGCGCAAGATAGGCCGATCACGATTATTGTGGCGTCGCGTGGCGTGGAGGTTTACAGGGTGCGCGAGGGCGATACGGTGGCGAGTATCGCGCGGGCGCGCGGGATTACCGAGCAGACTTTGCGTTGGGCGAACAATATGCGGCGCAATGTGCAAGTTTCGGTTGGGCAGGATTTGCTGTTGCCGGCGATAAACGGCGTGATTTATACTTGGGTGGCGGGCGACACGTTGGGCGAGGTGGCCGTGAAATACCAGGGCAATGTGCAGGAGATTATCGCCTATAACGAGTTGGACAACCGCGAGGTGGCGGCGGGCGAGCGGATTTTTATTCCTAATGGTATTTTGCCGGAGCGCGAGCGGCCGGATTATGTGCCGCCGATGCAGATTGTAACAAGCGGTGGGCGCAACCCATATGCGTGGGGCAACTGTACTTTTTATGCTTACGCGCGGCGCAGGGCGTTGGGGCTACAGGTGGAGGCGACTTGGGGTCACGCCCGAACTTGGGCGGATCGGGCGCGGGCGATGGGCTACGCGGTCGGCACGACGCCAGCGGTGGGAGCGGTTTTTGTAACAAGGGGCGGCGCCTTTGGCCACGTGGGGATTGTGGAGAGTATCAACCGCGATGGGACGATTACCGTGAGCGAGATGAATTATCGCGGCGGGCCGGGCACCGGCTTTAACATTATCTCGCGGCGCAATATCGCGATGGAAGTGGCGGACGGCACGGTAGACCGCGCAGCCGGGCGGACGCCGACATTCCAGTTTATCTACTAATATGTTATAATATAGCCATGTTTATAGATACGGCAAAAGTGTTTGTGCAAGCTGGGCGCGGCGGCGACGGCGCGGTTAGTTTTCGTAAGGAAATCTACGTTGATAAGGGTGGACCGGACGGCGGCAACGGCGGGCGTGGCGGCGACGTGATTTTTGTCGCAAGCAAGGACGAGAATACGCTGTTATCATACCGCTATAATCCGGAGTTGAAGGCGGGCGATGGGGCCAATGGCGCCAAACGCCAGGCGGCGGGCAAATCGGGCAAGGATTTTGTGGCAAAGGTGCCGATTGGCACGATTGTGAAGCGGATTCTGGAGTCGGGCGAGACGGAAATCTTGGCGGACTTGACAAAAGATGGCGAGTGTGCTATAATTGGGAAGGGAGGAGTGGGTGGTTTTGGCAACGCTCACTTCAAATCTAGTGTCCGGCAGACGCCGCGAACGGCGGAGCTGGGGTTAAAGGGCGATACTTTTGAGGCGCAGCTGGAATTAAGGCTGTTGGCGGATGTCGGGTTGGTCGGGTTTCCGAATGCCGGCAAGTCGTCGTTTTTGGCCGTTGTGTCAAACGCTAAGCCGGAAATCGCCGATTATGAGTTTACGACTTTGGTGCCTAATTTGGGAGTCGCGACGGTTGACGGGCGCGATATTTTGCTTGCCGACATTCCGGGGTTGATAGAGGGTGCCGGGGATGGCAAGGGTCTCGGGACGGCGTTTTTGCGCCACATTAAACGGACCAAAGTGATCTTGCATTTGATTGACGCTTATAGCGATGATGTGGTAGAAAAATACAAGGCGATCCGGGCAGAGCTGGGCAAATTTGACGAGAAGCTGTTGGCGCGGCCAGAGGTGGTGGCGCTGACTAAGACTGAGGGGTTTGATAAAGAGCTGCTAGAGATGCAAGTATCGGCGTTGCGGGGAGTGACGGACTCGCCGGTGATGGCGATTTCGGCGCAAGCGAAGCAGGGGTTGAAGGAAGTGCTAAGGGCGCTTGCGAAACTACTGATTTCCTCGCAAGAACAGCCGGGGCTAGAATCTGACAATTCAGTTTCCGAGGGACTCTCGGAGGGCGGCAGCCCGAGAGCGAGACGCGCCGACCCCGTGGCGACGGGTGGAGGCGACGGCGTGCCCGAGGGGGCTGGATGGCCAGATTCTGACATACCGACAATTACTTTGTCGGAGAAAAAGCGGGAGAAGGGCTTTACTGTGGAGAGAGTCGGTGGGCGAAAGGTGAATGGCGAGATGGTGGGCGAGGTGTTTATGGTTCGCGGCCCTGAGATTGAGAAATTCGCGATGAAAACGGACTTGCAGAACTATGATAGCGCGAATCGGCTGAGAGATATTATGAAGAAATTGGGTGTGGCGACGGCACTGCGGCGGATTGGCGCCGAGCCGGAGAGCGTGATAAAAATCGCGGAGCGGGAGTTTCCGTTCCAAGAGCCGCCAAGGGAGTGGTAGATGGCGAGGACCGGGCAAGCGGCAGGGGCTGGGCGAGGTGATTTGGGCAAACGCGAGCTGGGCAAACGCGAGTTGGTTAAGCGCGAGTTTGACAAGCGTGAGCTGGGAAAGCGAGAGTTTGACAAGCTGCAAGGCGAATTGAACCGTTTTTTGAGCGAGACGAAGATTTTTGTAGCGGGCGACCAGAAGTTGGCACGGATGGAGAGTTTGGTGGCGGCGCTTGGCAACCCGCAAAACCAGGTGCCGGCGGTGCATATTGCCGGGACGTCGGGCAAGACTTCTACGGTGTATTTTGCCGCCGAGTTTCTGAAAAACGAAGGGTTTAAGGTCGGGTTGTCGGTATCGCCGCATATTGAGGATGTGCGCGAGCGAGCGCAAATTAACGGCGAGAAATTGCCCTACCCAGAATACAACCGGTATTTGGCGGAGTTTTATGGGTTGGTTCGGGAATCGGGGATTTTGCCATCGTATTTTGAGTTTTATATGGCGTTTTTTTACTGGTTGGCAGCGAGGCTTGAGTTGGATTATATAATAGTTGAGGTTGGCATGGGCGGGTTGCACGACGGCTCTAATGTGATTAGCAACCCGGGCAAGATTTGTGTTATTACTGATATCGGGTTGGATCATATTGAGATTCTGGGCAGCAGCTTGGTGGAGATTGCCGAGCAAAAGGCGGGGATTATTAAGCCGGGCAATACGGTGTTTATGTACCGGCAGGCGCCCGAAGTGGTGGAGGTGGTGGAGGCGAAGTGTGCGGCGATGGGCTCGTGGCTGACTGTGCTAGAGGACATTGGGTTTAAGGACTTTCAGGAGCGGAACGCGAATCTGGCTTGGCAGGCGGTGAGAACGGCAACGTCGGCGCCGGAACTGCCTTTAAGCGCCGCCAATGTAAAAGTGCCGGCGCGGGCGGAAGAATTGAGCTACATGGGTAAAAAAGTGGTTTTAGATGGCGCGCATAACCCGCAAAAATTGCGCGCGTTTGTGGATTATGCGAAGCCTCGGTTTGCTGGCGGGCTGGGCGGCGATGGCGCTGGTGGCGGCGCGGGCAGTGGCAAGGCCATTTTGGTGGCGAGTTTTGGCGCTAATAAAGCGGCGGCGCTGGAGGAGAACTTCAAGATTTTGCACGAATTAGGCGATTATGTGTTGCTGGCCAGCTTTCAGGACAAGAGTATTGAGACTAATTTTAGGGAGAGTCTGCCGTTTGACGTGATGGAGGCGGCGGCGCGGTCGGCGGGGTTTAAGGGTGTGGGGATTGCCGGCGGCGCCAAATCGGCTTTGATTCAAGCGGCAGAGCGGGCAGGCCAGGTGGGCGCGGATTATATCATTGTGGTCGGGAGCTTCTTTTTGGCGAGCGATGCGCGCCGGGTAATCACGCGTGGTGATGATGGCGCTGATGAGGATGTTAGCGAAGGTAGGATTGACGAGGATGGTGTTGTTGAGGACGGTAATGAAGGCGGCGAGGTTGGCGCGTGAGAGTCATTACGGTTGGCAAAAAACAAGAAAAGTTTGTGGCCGAAGGGGTGGCCGAGTATGAGAAGCGGCTAAGGAAACCGTTTGACTTAGACTGGTTGGTGTTGCCCGATGGCGACATGGCAACAGAAGAGAAGGCGATTTTAAGGGCGGTCTCGGAGAAGCGCGGGCGCGATTTTGTGATACTTTTAGACGAGCGGGGCGAGAACTTGACTAGCCCGGAATTGGCGGCTTTGTTGGCCAAAAAAGTGCAAAGTCAAAACATTGTTTTTGTGATTGGCGGGTCGTTTGGTGTAGGCGAGGCAGTGAAAGCGCGGGCGGATTATATATGGAGTTTGTCGCGGCTGGTCTTTCCGCATCAGTTGGTGCGGCTGGTGCTGGTGGAGCAGGTTTATCGGGCGCAGACAATCGCGAACGGCCAGAGCTACCATCATGCCTGATTTGGCGTGTTATAACGAATATGGTATAATAAATTATGAAATTTTGGGCTAAATTTGCTCGCTGGTCTATCTACTTTGTGGCGGCGAGTTTCTTTGGGCATTGGCTGGAGATGGTGGTTCAGCTGGTGGTGCGGATGACGGGCGGCGAGGGAACGAGTTTTGGTATTGGCGCCCAGCCGTTTGAGCCATACCCGGTTTATGGGTTGGCGGTGTTTGGCATGGTGGCGCTTTGGGATAGTAAAGCTTTTGGAAAAAGTTTGTTCGTGGAACAGGCGGCGGGCGAAGCGCAGCATCCAAAAACTTTAATTAAGAAAACCGGCCAAAATAAATTCGGCTCGGTGCTCGCGGTATTTGCTTTTTTGACCGGTATTTGTGCAATTGCGGAATACCTGGTGGGCTGGCTCTCGGTTTTGCGCTGGGGGCAGAATCCGTTTTGGAACTATGCCGATAAACCCTTCAACCTGCACGGGCTAATCTGCTTGCAAAACGCGCTCTTGTTTGGTGTCGCGGCGACGGCGTTTATGTTGCTGGTTTTTCCGTGGACCGAAAAACTGCTTAACAAGCTGCCGGAAAAGGCGCTATACATCACGGCCGGTGGGCTTTGGGCGGTGTTTTGGGCCTGCCAAATTATGTTTGGCACTCGGTAGGCCTTCGCTGCGCTCGCCTGCCATTTAAAGTTACAAAGTTGTCTATGACAATGGTAGCTGATAAAATAGAGAGATGAGAGAATATGTAGAGCTGGTGCCGGAGGCGGTGCAAGCCGAGGTGTTGGAGTATTTGGACGGCGAGCGCAAGGAGTTCTCTAAAGCGATCCAGGGCTTGGCGATGAGTCAAAAAGGGACGGACTTTCAGAGGGCAGTATGGCGTGAGATTGCGGCGATTCCGTATGGTCAAACGGCAACTTATAAAGACTTAGCGGCAAGAATCGGCCGGCCGAACGCGGTGCGGGCGGTGGGAACGGCGTGCGGCAAAAATGCTTATCCGATTGTGGTGCCTTGCCATCGGGTGGTGGCGAGCGGCGGCGGCTTGGGCGGCTACGCGTTTGGGCTAGAGATGAAGCGGCGGTTGCTCAAGCTTGAGGGCCGGCAGGACATTAGCGGCTAGTAGAATGATGGTCCGAGGTGTGGGAGTTGGCGGGAGGTTGCGAGCTGACCAGAACGGCGTTAGCCGCGATTA
>WRKS01000006.1 GCA_009778015.1 Candidatus Saccharimonadota bacterium | reverse complement strand
CACCATACTATTAGGCTACTAAATGTATGTGGGGGGTGAGGGTTAGGCTATTGGGCGGTAAGCTTGTAGATAGTGAGGCTGGCTGGCATGGTGGTGTTGGGCTTGAATTTTAAGGTTTTGTCCTCTATGACTTCGGCTTTGATTTGTTCTTTGAATTCGTTGAAGCTGTCTTGCGGGACCTCGTAGTTGTAACCGTTCTCGGCGTAGTGGATAGGAATAACGATTTTGGGTGTAATTTGACTAATAATTTTGGCCGCGTCGGCAGCGTCTAAGGTATAGCCGTTGCCGCCGACAGGGATAATCAAAATATCAACCATGCCAAGTACCTCTAGTTGGTCGTCGTTAAGCGGGCCGAGGATATTACCGAGCAGCGCAATGCACTGGTCGCCGATGCGGATACTAAAGACTGTGCTGTCCTTCTCCGCCTTGGGGTCGTCTAGGTGGCGCGAGGCGGCGACGCCCTGCACCATGATATTAGAGACCTCATATTCGCCAGCGCCGCACAAAGAGACGCGGAAGGCTGGGTCGTTGGTTAAGAAACGGTCCTCGGTCGCGAACTCGGCGCCGTCTTTGGCGCTGAGGTTCTTTTTGCCAAACGAACTGCGGTTGCCGTCAAAGACAAGTGTGACATCCTTGGTCGCAATCTCAATAGCGTTACCACCATAATAGCTAATTTCAAACATTTAGATTTTCCTTTCTCGCTTTTCTGTGTTGGCCACGATATTGGCCGGGTCGTAAACAATTTTATAGTCGGAGGCGAAGATTTCGTCTAGGAAATCGTCGCGGACACTGCGGCGGAAGAAATAGTCTGCCTTGGGGACAATCGCGTAACGGATAGGCTTGGTGAGGGCGCGCTCTAGATACTCGGCCCAAGCGCCGAGCTTCTTGCCAGGGGTCTCGGTGCCGATAAGGAGTAATTCTACCCCGTCGTCGCCGGGTAAGCGCTCAATAACAACCACCGCTTGTAGGTCGCTCGCGACTGGCGCGGTGAGGCGCTGCCAGCGTTCGTCAGAAGTCTCTTTGCGCTCTTGGCCGACTTTGGTGGCGAACAAAGTGACGAACGGCCGGTAAAAGGCGAAGCTCTTATCTACGGTGTAGAAAGTTTTTTTGTCGTAGACCTCTTTTTTGATGGCGCCGAGCGATTCTAGGTTTTGCAGTTCCCTGCGCACCGAGTTGACTTGCTCGCCAATCACACGGGTGATTTCGCGAGTGAAAAACTGGCGGTCGGAACTCTCAAAAAACAGCCGGAGCAACTTAGCCCGGGTGCGTGAACCAAAAATCTTCTCCAGCATGGCGCTGGAATCGTCGTCCTTAGACGACTTGGCGGGGCTCGGCGTTTTGGGGGCGCCGGTTGTTTTAGGGGCGCCGGGCGTTTTAGGCGCGCTAGATGCGCCGGATGCGCTAGGAACGCCGGGAGCGTTAGATGCGCCAGGAGCCTGCGGCTCGGCGGCGCGTTTTACCTCAACTTTAATATCATCCATAAAAATATTATACGCGCAATGGCGAGTCTATGCAAGACTTTATTTAATTATTTTATACATTCTTTATGGCTGGCGCCAAGCCCTAGATATTTTGCTTACTAGATTTACAATCTCGTCACGTGGGACCCAGACAATACTCTGGTTACGCTTGAACCAAGTAATTTGGCGGCGTGCGAGGTGCCAATCGTCCAACTCAAACTCGTTAATCGCCTGTTCTCTGGTAGTCTCGCCTTGGATCATGCGCCAAACAATAGGGTAAATGTTAGAGCGCATAGACTGTAGCCTAAAGTCGTAGTGCCGGGCGAGTGCCTCGGTTTCTTGAACAATTTTATTATTAAACATCTGGATAGCCCGAGTATGGATGCGTTCGCGGAGCTCATCCCGATCTGTTTTGATGCCTAGTGTATAAAATCTTTGTTCAACCTGCTCGCGGTCGGATTGGGTCTTTTTGGCCTGCTCGCTAAAATTGTAATTATAAATTAGAGCGTCAACATAGAGCCCGGTGCCACCAACAACGATTGGCAAATTGCCACGGGCCAGGATTTCTTGGATTTTGGTCTCGGCGTAAGTCTTAAAGTCGGCGACGGTAAAACGCTCGTCTGGGTTAACCAAATCAAAGCCCCAATGCGGGATGCCGCCCTGCTCCTCGGCCGACGGCTTGGCGGTGCCGATGTCCATACCTTTATAGATGGCGCGCGAGTCGGCGGAGATAATCTCGCCGCCGAGCTGACGGGCAATCTCAATCGCGGCGCCGGTCTTACCGCTGGCCGTGGGGCCAACGATGACGAGGATTTTGGACCAGTTATTTGGCCGCGTCGGGTCGGGGTCCGGCATTAGACTCTTCTTTTTGGCTGCGAAAAATAACCTTGTTATATAATATGTAGTTGACAGTTAGAGTGGCGAGTGTGGCAATGGCGAAGATACCAGTGCGCACCACAAAATCGTAGGGCAAGAAGCGCAAAATGAAGTGGGCAAAGCCGTAGAGCGGCGCCATGAAGCCGACTGACGCCTCGGTGAGGCCCCAAATCAACAGAGTGCGGAGGCCCCACATAACACTAGCCGTAACGACCAAAAACTGAATCATGCTGGTGCGGCTAGTTTTGCGGTCGCCCCAAGTGAACTTTTTGTGTAAAAAGAAGGCGACAACCATGGCAAAGGTGGCGCTAACGACACTCGCGAGGGCGTTATTGAAGAAGTTGGCAAAAATCATGAATAAAATATAGTCAAACAAAGTGTTGGCGACGCCGACGAGGGCGAAAATACCGATGCGCTGATTGGTCTTCATGGTAACAGTATAAGCCTAATGGCGAGATTTTACAACAGGTGTGGGCGCAGAACGCGAGATGGTGGAGGCAGGATGCGAGTGTGGTATAATATTTTTATGTTAGATATAAATTATATTAGAGAAAATGCGAAAAAGGTTAAAGAATTTTCTGTAAACAAAGGCTGCAAGGTGGACGTGGACAAGACTTTGCTGTTGGACGACGAACGGCGAGCGTTGGCGGGCAAAATTAATCTTTTGCGCGAGGAGCGGAATGCGATGGCGGCGGAGGCGAAGGGCCAGAAACCGAGCGCAGAGCAAGTAGCGCGCGGCAAAGAGATCAAGGCCGAGCTATCAGTGTTGGAGGCCGAGTTGGCTGTGACCGAAGAGAGTTTTATGGCCTTATTAAAACAAATCCCCAACGCGCCGACTGATGATGTGCCGGTAGGGCTGACTGAGGACGAGAATGGGGTGGCGGAGACAATCGGTATACCTCCCAAGTTTGATTTTGCGCCCAAGAACCATTGGCAGATTGCCGAGGCTCGCGACTGGATTGACAAAGAGCGCGCGACAAAAGTGACCGGCACGCGCTTTGCATACATCAAGTCCGACTTGGTGCGCTTGGAGTTTGCGATTATTAACTACGTAATCAAGCACTTAACAGATAGAAAAATTATCGCAAAATTGATTAAGGATAATAATTTGGTCGGGCTGTCGGACAAGCCGTTTACGCCGGTATTGCCGCCGCTGATGATTAAAACCGAGATGTATGACGCGATGGATCGCCTACAACCGAGCGAGGATCGCTACAAAATTGAGGGCGAGGAGTTGTGGCTGCAAGGTTCGGCAGAGCACGTGCTGGGCTCCATGTATGCTAACGAGATAATTGAAGAAAAGGACTGCCCGATCCGGATGCTGGGCTTTGCGTCTTCTTTCCGCAAAGAGGCGGGGTCGTATGGTAAGGACATGGAGGGCATCTTTAGAATGCACCAGTTTGACAAACTAGAAATGGAGACGCTGGGCACGGCTGAGAGCTCACTACAAGAGCACTATTTGTTTGTCGCGATTCAACGAGCACTGCTGGAGGGATTGGGACTCCCCTACCGCGTGATTAAAAAATGCACTTTTGATATTGGCAAGCCGAACGCACGCGGCATAGACCTAGAGGTTTGGTTGCCGGGCCAAGGCAAATATCGCGAGACTCATACCGCTGACTACATGACCGACTACCAAACTCGGCGGCTAAAGACGCGGATTCGCCGAGCCGACGGCACGATTGAACTAGCCCACACCAACGATGCGACGGCCTTTGCACTGGGGCGGATTATGATTGCCTTGATAGAAAATGGTCAGACAGCTGACAACAAGGTGCGTTTGCCGCAGGCGCTAGCCGAGATCATTGGCAGCGACGAGATCTAGAACTCACCCCTTTATCAGGCTCTTTTGCCAGCTGGGGTTAGGTTGGACGCCGAGCAGGCTGGCGACGGTGGCGGCAACATTGGCCAGGCCGCAGGTCTCGTCTTGGGACCACCTGGCCCCGCCCGGGTAGGTCCAAACAGTAAATGGCACGCGGTTGAGAGTGTGCGGGGCCATCGGTGTGCCGTCCGGATAGACCAACTCCTCGGCCTTGCCGTGGTCGGCCGTAACCAACAAGATGGCGCCGGAGTTTTTGCAGGCCGCCATAACTCGGCCGACTGCTAAATCAACTGCCTCAACCGCGATAATCGTGGGGTCAAGTTCTGACGAGTGGCCGACCATGTCGCCATTAGGATAGTTGGCACGCAAAAAATCAAACTGGCCGCCGTCTAGAGCTTTAATTAGTTCGTCGGTAATCTCGGCTGACTTCATCCAGGGGCGATCGGTAAACGGCGTCTCGGTTGCCGGGATATCAACTACGGTTTCGCCAAAATAAGGCGCTGACTTGAGGCCGTCCCAGTAAAATGTGACATGGCCAAATTTCCAGCTCTCGCTGACCGCAAAGGACTTCTTGCCTGCCCTCTCTAAAATCTCGGCGAGGACATTATGATACTCGGGCTTTTGCATAAAAAAGCGGGATGGGATGTTGCGGTCCGGGTCGTAGTGCATGAGCCCGACAAACAAGATATCTGGGCGGTCGCTAATATCAAAACGGTCATACCAGCCTTTGGGACTATCAAAGACCTCGGAGATTTCAATTGCGCGGTCGGCGCGGAAGTTAAAAAATACCAGAGCGTCGCCGTCTCGGATGCGGCCGGCCGCGACTTGGGCGTCGGTTTCGCCGATGACAAAGGTCGGCATAAATTGGTCTTGTTGCTCGGGGTCTTCGGCGCGGTAGGTTTCTATAGCCTCACGGACGGATTTAAAGGCGCGGGCGGGCTCGTCGGGGCTATTTTGGCCATGGACCCAGAGGTTGTAGCCCTTCTCTACCCAGCCGATATTGGAATAATAACGGTCGCAGATAATTACCTCACGGCCGCCGCCGTCGGCGATGGCATAGTCAAAGCCTTGGCGGTTGTAGTCGGCAAAGACGGCTTCTACCTTATCTACATATTCTAGGGCGCTTTGCGGCGGCACATCTTTACCGTCGGTTAGGAGGTGCAAGCGCAGGCGCGGAATACCGCTCTTTGCGGCTTGATCCAGGATGGCATAAAAGTGCTTGACGTCTGAATGGACGCGGCCGTCGGCAAAAATGCCCGAGACATGGAGCGTGCGAGGGGTTGGGCTGACGCCGCCCGTAGCGGTAGCGGTGCTGTTTGCGGTAGCGCTGACATCGTTTGTGGTTAGGCGGGCGACAATCTCTTGCCAAGCCGGTGAGTTAGGGAGTTCGCTGGGTTTGTCTAGGAGCCCGAGCCACTCGTCCACGCGGCGGGCGTCTTGCGCCAAGATCTGACCGGTGCCGAGCGCTAGGTGCCCAACCTCGCTATTGCCCTGCTCGCCGTTATCCATGCCGACATAAGCGCCGCTAGCGCCGAGCGTCGTGCCGACACCTTCGGCCCATAATCTAATCAAGTTGGGGGTGCGGGCTAATTTAACGGCGTTACCGACCTCGCTATCGCGGAGCC
Organism: Candidatus Saccharimonadota bacterium; assembly: GCA_009778015.1. Lineage (GTDB taxonomy): Bacteria > Patescibacteriota > Saccharimonadia > Saccharimonadales > Saccharimonadaceae > WQUV01. The sequence goes on along the minus strand of WRKS01000006.1, from coordinate 7,434 downwards.
CGATGCCGTCCATGACCAACAAGACTACTTTAGGGTTCGCTGTTTCCACTACCACCCCTTATATCTATGAACTCCCGGATTCGGCCCTCGGCTCGGTGCTCGGTTACCCGGGCCTCAAGCTCGGTAAAAGGCACGAAAAACGAAAGGTACTCTACCCGGCCGTCGCGGGTTTTGCTAATAGTCTTGACAATATAATAACCGTTGCCCGAACGGCTGACAAATGGTTGCGAGACCTGGCCAGCCTCTTGATCGTTGGCAGCCATGGCGCGCCCGCCGTCAAGGCTGAGCATGTCCACCGCGCCACCAGATTGCTCTACAATGATACCGCTGTCCTCTGGCAGATCTTGGGCGATGGCCTCAAAGTTGCTGCCGTCCTCGGCTAGGCGGCCGTGGAGTTCGTCTATCAGGCCGCGCGCGTGGCCGTCAATTGCCTCGGAAACGCGCTGCCTAATGAGCGGCAGCTCTACGAAGGCGCGAGTGTATTCGCTAAGGCTGAGGCCGTAGCTGTCGCGGATAATGCGCTCAAAGTTGGCGGCGGTAACATCTTGCACGCCGATGCGGCGACGCTCGGCCAAGGCGTCTTGGATTTCTTGGCGGGTGACCCGAATGCCGAGCTCGCGGGCGAGTCGGATGGCGTAGGAATCTAGAATAGCGTTGTCCATGGCGCTGGCGCGATAGCCGGCGCGCTGGCGGTCGCCATCCTCGTCGCGCGGGATGGCGCCCTCTTGGCGCTCTACCACATTGACGCTGGCCAAGTATTGCGCGAGGTAATCCGAGTAGCGGACATTTTGGCCGTTGATATTGGCGACCGGGACGGGTGCCACTTGCGAGAGCAAGAAGGCTGCGTTGTTTTCTATCTTGGCGATATAAAGGCTATACCAGCCAAGAGTAACAGCACCGGCCAACAATAAAAAGACAATAACGATAGTATTAATAATGACCTTGTGCTTTTCGTATTGGACTTGGTATTTGAACTTGCTACCTCGTTTGAGCAAAACCTCGCGGTGCTCATCTAGAGTGGTATTGGTAACGATGCCGTCTTCTAGCTTATTCTTCTTACCCCAGGGTAGTTTCATGGGTATATTATATCACACGCGGACACAAAAAGCCTCGCCCATGAGAGCGAGTTATCTGGAGCCGTCTGCCAGGATTGAACTGGCGACCTGCGCGTTACGAGTGCGCCGCTCTACCAACTGAGCTAAGACGGCGGATTATTAAGTTGGCGGGCCCGACCGGATTTGAACCGGCGATTTCCTCCGTGACAGGGAGGCGTACTAGACCACTATACCACGAGCCCGTGTAACCATTATACACGAAAAGTGTGAAAAATCAACTAAAACAGCACGTAAACCATGTAAACTGCAAAGATAGCAAGCATGGCGAAGCCTTCCGGCCGCTTGAGTTTGCGGTCGGAGGTGGCAAAAAAGGCGAGTGAAAGCACCGCAAGCACCATCATGAAGAGATCCACATAGCTGAAGCTCATGACCGAGACGCCGCCAAAGATGAGGGTGGTAATCGCCATCGTGAAGCCGATATCAAAGATGTTGGCGCCGATGACACTGCCGATGGCGAGCGAGTTTTCGCCACGCCTGAGGGCAATAATCGCTACGGCGAGCTCGGGCAAGGCGGTGCCAAAACTGATAGCGGTTAAGGCGATGACGCGTTCGCTGACGCCGATTCCTTCGGCCACGGCGGTGGCGCCGGCGACAGTTAATTGGGCGCCAATCATCAGACCAATGAGGCCGCCGACAATGGCAAGGCTGGCCTGCAATTTGGTCAACTTGGCGCCGGCGACGGCGTCAACGGTTTCCTCTTTGTGGACGGCGCGACGGTGCATAATAATCGTCCTGAGATGGAAGATAAAAATACCAAAAATGAGGAGCATGATTAGCGCGTCGGTGCGTGAAAAAACATTCTCGGCGGTGCCGTCCAAAACCTTGTCAAGGAAAGTTGCGACGAAGGCGCAAGTGGCTAGAACCAGAAGCGGGATCTCTTTTTTGGTAATGGAGTTCTCTACCCGAATGGGACGGATAAGCGCCGCGACGCCGATAACCAAGAGGATGCGCATAATGGCGACACCGATAATGTTGCCGATCGCGATGTCGGGGCTGCCAGAGCTGGAGAGGCGCGAGGTAGCAACCACAAAGAGTTCCGGCGCGCTGGTGCCGAACGCCACGACAGTAAGGCCAATCACGGTGGCGCTAACACGCAAGTGCTTGGCGATAGACGACGCGCCGTCTACAAAAATGCCGGTCATTTTGGCGAGGAGGATTAACCCAGCCAGGGTGATGAGGATTGACAGGAATATCGCCACCCTACATCTCCTACTTTAGTGCCCTCAAGAACTCGGCGAGCTGGCTGAGTTTAATGGTTTGCTCCTCGGTGCCAAGCCGCGCAACTACTTGCTTGGCCTCGGCGTCGCGGGCGCCCGCGATAAGCATAACCGGAATCTTCATTTCGGCACCGCGCTTGATTTTTTTGGACAAGTTGTCTTTGGCGAGATCAAGGGTAAAGCGCAGATCGTTATGGCGAAGCGGTTTTTCTAGGGTGGTGTCCTGCAAAATCTCGGCGATTTGCTTGGCGTAGTCGTTGGCCTGCTCGTTTACCGTGATGACTCGGACCTGCTCGGGCGCCAACCAGAATGGGAAATGCCCGTTGGTGTGCTCAATAAAGACTGACAAAAAGCGCTCAATAGAGCCGAGAGTAGCGTGATGGAGCATGACCGGGGTTTCTTTCTTGCCTTCCTCGTTGATAAACTCCAGACCAAAGCGGCCGGCCATAAAGAAGTCAATTTGGATGGTCGCGACTTGGTGCTCGCGGCCGATGGCGTCACGCGCCATAAAGTCAATCTTGGGACCGTAAAAGGCGGCTTCGCCCTCGGCTTCAAAGTAGTCCAGCTTGTTTTCAATCGCCAGCTCTTTAATATAGCTCTGGGCCTTTTCCCATAAAGCCGGCTCGCCGAGATAGCCGCCGCTATCGTCACGGTAAGAGAGGCGGGCGCGGAGGCTGGACATACCAAGCTCATTATAGAGTTCGTGGACAATTTTAACCAAGACGCCGACTTCTGCTTTAATCTGGCTTTCGCGCAAAAAGACGTGCGAGTCGTCTTGGGTGAGAGCGCGGACGCGGCTGAGGCCGCCGAGTTCGCCCTTTTTCTCGTCGCGGTAGTCGGTGGTGGTTTCCATGTAACGAATCGGGAGGTCCTTGTAGGTGCGAGGGCGTGAGGCGTAGATTTGGATTTGGTGCGGGCAGTTCATCGGCTTCATGGCAAATTCGTCGCTGGTTTCTTGGCTTTTGACTAAAAATAGCTCGTCGCCGAATTTATCCCAGTGGCCGGAGACTTTAAAGAGGTCGGTCTTGGTAATGTGCGGAGTCCAGATTTTTTCAAAGCCGTGGCGGGCGCGCAAGCTCAAAGAGTAATCGGTGAGTTTATCGCGAAGCACGGTGCCGCGCGGAGTAAACATCGGCAGACCGGCGCCAACCAACGGGCTAAAAGTAAAGAGGTCTAGGTCTTTGCCGAGCTTGCGGTGGTCGCGCTTCTCTGCCTCTTCTATCATGGTTTCGTAGGCTTGGAGGTCCTCGGCGGTCGCAAAGGCGATACCGCTGATGCGAGTCATTTGCTCGCGACTCTCGTCGGCACGCCAATAGGCGCCGCCGATTTTGTTAAGTTTGAAACAGCCAAGCGGCACTTCGCCGGTTCGCTTAAGATGCGGGCCGCAGCACAAGTCGGTAAAATCGCCAATCTGGTAGAGCTGAACCACTTTCTCCCCTTCTTTGGCAAGGTCGTTAATCAACTCAACCTTAAAGGTCTGGTCCTCTTTCTTAGCCCATTTAAGGGCCTCGTCAATGGTCATCTCAAGGTGTTTAATTTCAAGATCCTGATCTATGACCTTGTTCATCTGCTTCTCAATCGCTGGCAGGTGCTTCTCAGAAAAGTCTAGGCCGTCAAAAAAGACATCGTAATAAAAGCCGTTGTCGGTGTCGGGACCAGTGCCGAATTTGACCTTCCCGGGGTAGGTCGTGGTAAGAGCACTCGCTAAAATGTGTGCCAGAGTGTGGCGTAAGACTGGTAGTTGCTCCATATACTCCCTTTCGTTTAATTTACCTATATATTATATACGATTCTTAGCTACAAGCCAAGCGTGATTAGGCTGGCTTTGGTTTTGCGGCCTCGGCGATAACACTAAAGACCACGCCGCCAACTAGATTACCAAGAATCACAGGGATAATAAACCAGTGATACTGCCCGGAGAATGCCATAAGCGCGATGTCGGCGATAGAGTGTGTGAACCCGGCAAGGATAAAAATAAAAATCGGGATAGCTTGAGTAAGGGGCATCTTGGCATTAAGCGCCAAATAAACCATGATGTTACACAAAATGCCCCAAGTAAACAAGTGCAGGACTGGAGTGTTGACGCGGACGTCAATGGAGCCAATTTGGCGACCCAGCAAGAGTGTCAAGGCAGCGATACCTATGATGTTGCCAATCAGCGACACAGTAAGGTCTTTGCCAAACTGTTTGAGCGGCTCTTGGTTAAAGGTGAAGGTGTTGCCTTTGCGAGAGAATATACCGCGCGTGGCAAACTGCCCTGCCACACCGGTAAATAATGCTCCATTGGCGTAAATCACCAGCAAAATGCCCACCGGAAAGACGACGGCTCTAAGCAGCCCGCCGAACTCCGGTATGTGGGCCACTAGCAAACTTGAAAGCAGCGCTAATCCAACGTAGAACCCACCCAAAAGCGATCTAACAAATAATCCGCTCATGGTTTCCTTTACCTCAATTTATTGTATTTAACATTGTAGCATATATTTTGGCAATGCAAGCAAAATCCGCAAAATTAGGCGACAATCACGCCGTCTAGGTATTCTTCGCGGGCGTGTTTGGCAAAGATAGTCTTGGGAACGTCAAGTTTGACGCCAGGATTCAAGAGGCGGTGCGGGTCAAAGAGGTCTTTAACGGCTTGGTGCAAATCGGCTTCTTCGTCGCTCCAGGTAATCAGATGCGCCTTAGTGCGGCCTTCGGGGGCGCCGCCGGTAGCGTCGCCGTCAAGCGAGGCGATGACCTTGGCGTATTTTTCCATCATAAATTGCATGCGTTGCCTGCCCTGCACGCTCCCTAACTCAAAGCGCGGACGCATATTGACAATGCCGGTCGCCAGCGAACCAAAGAGCTGGAGGTCTAGGCCGGTGGCGTCGGCGAGTTTTTTAATCTTTTCGGCGAGCTCAGGCAAGCGGTCTGGTGCGACATAAACATCGTCCATCATGGCGGTGCGCTCGCCTCTTGTGGTGTCGTTGAGGTAGATGCCAAGCATCTCGCGGGTGGCAAGATATTGGCCGTAGTCGTTTTCGGAGCTGACGTGGACTTTGCCGCCGAGCGCTTGGGCCATGCGGCTGACCTTATGGCGACGCCTGATAGCGGAGTGGTCGTCAAAAGCGATAACGGCGAGGTAGTCGGCACCCTCGGGCACGTCTAGGAGTTCGTTGCCCTTGCCGAGAAGCGCGGCGTGCTGGACCAGTTTTTTGTCGTAGAAATCGGCAAAGACGGCCTCTAGTTCTTGAGCTTTCTTGGCCCAGAGCGACAATTCTTCGGCGCCGCTCGCGTAGGCGATTAACATGGTGGGCATCTCTTCAAAGTAGTCGGCGTGTAAAATAAGTTCGGTGATGACGCCAAGGGTGCCCTGCGAGCCTGCGATGAGGCGGAGGAAGTTGAAGCTATTGCCGAACTTGACGCGATCTAGCGCGTAGCCGGCGTTGCGGTAGCGGGCGTTTTCTAGGACGTCGGCGTTCTTGGCGATAAGCTCTGGGACGGTTTGGTAGATTTCTCGCTCTAGGCCGCTGACCTTTTTGAGGCGCTTTTTAACCGAGCGGTCGTTGAGGCGCTCAAAGCGCATTAGGCTGCCGTCGGAAAGCACAACCTCGGCGCTAACCACGTAGCGCAAGATACCGCCGTATTTGTGCGACAAGACGCCCATATAGTTATTGGCGAGCATGCCACCGATGGTCTGCTCGGCGGCGGCGACCGGGATAGTAAGCCCCTGGACGGCGAGCGCGTTATTGAGTTCTCGGAGAGTGATGCCGGCTTGGACGCGGACAAGACGCTGGCTGGCGTCTAGCTCCATAATCTTATTCATCTCGGCGCGCATGTCAAGCACAATGCCAGGGCCAATGGCAGCGCCAGTTTTGTCGGTGCCGTTGCCGCGAGCGGTGACGCCCATTTTGACGCCCTTGTTCTGGATTTGGCCGGCAAAGCCCATGACGCGCTGGATGTCGCGCGTAGAGCTAGGCACCACGATAATAGTCGGCTTTATCTTGAGCGCGGAATAATCCGTATCATAAGCCCCGCGAACCCGCGGTGCCACGTAGGCGATTCCATCTAATCGTCGGTTTAAGTAATTAGCTAATCCTTGCATTCCACCCTTTATCTGTTTTTAGTTTATCATAAACATTTTCTTAAAGCAACACTATTTTCTAGTAGCCTCTCCCCAGGTATTGCTTAGCCCAACCCCAAGACTCGCAAGAACAGCCAGGGCATTCAGGCATGCCCTCTTGCCCTACGGGCAATTCACCCTAGCATTGCTCGCTATGGGGTTGTCCTAAGCAATTCTGGTGCCAATCTGTTCGCCTGCGGCGACGCGGGCGATATTGCCGTCTTGCAGGAGTTCAAAGACGACGATTGGCAATTTGTTGTCGCCAGCCATACCGAGGGCGGCCTTGTCCATAACCCGGATTTTGGTGTCGTTGATTGCGTCGGCGTAAGAGATTTGATCAATCTTGGTGGCGCTAGGGTCGGTGGTTGGGTCGGCGGTATAGACGCCGTCCACCTTGGTGGCCTTGGCGACAAAATCGCACTTGAGCTCCAGCGCTAGGTTGACCGCGCCGGTGTCGGTGGTGACGAGCGGACGGCCGGTGCCGCCGCCGAGGATAATTACCCTGCCCTTACGAAAATGGCTCTCGGCGCGGCGGTAGGTAAAGTCGTCCACCACTTGCGGGACGCTGACATTAGAGAGGACGGCGGTCGGCACGCCCTCGGACTTAAAGATGTCGCCGAGGAGCGTGGCGTTGATGATGGTGGCCAGCATGCCGGCGTTGTCGGCCGTGGTTTGGCCAATCTCGTTATTGTTGCCAAAGAAGGCGCCGCGGACAAAATTGCCGCCACCGACCATGATGGCGATTTGGGTGGCGCTTGCCGTATCCTCGGAGTTGCCCAGCGCTTTTTTGACCTCGCGAGCAATCCACTTGGCGCGCTCTACGTCAAAGCCGACACCCTTGCCGCCCTCATCGTAGCCAAGTTGCTCGCCTGAAACTTTTAATAAAATCCTCATCCCATCTCCTTTTAGCGTTTTCTTGCTATCATTTTAGCATATTTATGATATAATGAGGGTGCGGGTTGTTAGCTCAGTTGGCTAGAGCGTCTCGTTTACACCGAGAAAG
>WRKS01000005.1 GCA_009778015.1 Candidatus Saccharimonadota bacterium | reverse complement strand
GGCTTAATGCTAATACTTATTTTTTCGGTTGCGTTCCGTCGGAAACCTTATCAAGCGCAATCAATTTTGGCGGGTGGAATACGGATAGCGCTGCCGCCTACTCTAATGGTGTCGCCTTTCCTTCGCTTGGCGGTCGCTCTTTTAACGCTTCCGCGGCAGGCATATTCTCCTTCGGACAAAGCACTGCCGGTGCTATCGCCAGCGAGATAATTGGCCACCGCACCATACTATTAGGCTACTAAATGTATGTGGGGGGTTAACGAGACAGCCTCTCCCAGTGCAGTCATAGCCTGTTTGCTTGCACTAACCTCAGCGTTGACTTTCTGCTGCCCCGCAGATTTGAATAGAAAAAGCCGGACCGAAGTCCGACTTAATCAAGTTTGAAATGCTAATTATTGCGCTAAAAGCCGTCATCCGTCATGGTTTTGTGTCGGTGGCAGGTCTATCCAATCCGGGTCGGTTTCGTAGTAAATGAAAATCTTTACACCCTCACTGAGATAGTCGGCAGGAATAAAAAACGGATCGCCATCCATACCCTTGAGTGAACCGGAACCGCCGGTGGACGTTGCCCAAGATACGAGATTCAATCCTTGTTGTTCCCGTAGGTCAATAGTCCACATATTGATTCCTTGACCGGAAGCAATCGTCTGACTGTTCCGCATAATTTCGCTGCCGGTTTCTGTAAGCCAGATAACTTCGCCTTTCGGCGCACTGTCTGATGGTGGCAGCAACGCCGTGGCTCTTTCTCCGCTAATAGTGTATGCGCCGTCAAAAACAAGTAGGTGTCTGCCAAAAGCAGCTATACCCCGCTCTTGCACTATCAAATACGATCCAGCCCATCCACTTACTTCGGAGTGTCCTTGCTGAGGAATAGTCCTTTTGCCGGAAAACCAACCATCTCCCTTTAAGTAAACATCATATGAGGGTGTTGCTCCACCCAGAAGATGTAGCACAGTAACTGATTGTACGTCCGTTACGAGTGCTGTACGCGTAGGTAGCTCTCCTACATCAAAGATAAGGATGAGCGCCGTAATCACGACCGCGACAATTGCAAATAGTTTTAGTTTGCGGAGTTTTTCGCCCCAAGTCTTCTTATCGTTTCCCATAACATACCTCTTTCCGCCCCGAGTTACGGGGCAATTAATTTTGCCCCTCTTAGGGTAGAACGTGGTATTTAGCATTTATATTATTAAGCTTCACTCCGAAGAGTTACTGCTTAGTAGTAATCTCCAGATTGCCTCCATTATATCATACTTATGCTTAAAAGTCAATGATTACGTCATTTAATGTTAATCACAGCTACGATTGAGATTGCCGCAAAACTGAAAAACCGCCCTAGCTTACGCCAAGGCGGTCAATTGCTTACTTATTGCTGTGTTTCTTCTGCTTGAGACGGCATCACACCTAGCTCTTGCAGTTTTGCCAGTATCGCTTGGGCGGATTTTGGGCCTATCTGGCGGATTTTTAAGAGCCCGCCAAGCCCTGCCTTTTGGTATAATAATGCAATATCACCAGCGGTGTCAAGTCCGGCGCGTCTCAGGGAATTGTATTTAGAGTCTGAAAAATTCATATCCTTTATCTCTAAGTCCATAGCCGAGAGGGGCAACCGCAGTACCCACAGTTTCTTGTGTAAACTTGCGTTCTCTGCAATAACAGATTGCAAATGATCATTTACACAGGAAACTTGTTCATTACATTTCGCAATTTGCGCCTGTAGCTCTGCATATGTATAAAACAAAGGCTGTATGCGTCTGGAGCGGCTTGGATGCCTGAGTTTGCGAATTGCTCTGATTTCAATTCGCCCAATTTGGCTGTCGTGTACCTCAAGATTTCTACCTATGGCCCTTAACGTCATTGCTTCGCATCCAAGGCCAAAATGCATCTTTATAATTGCCGCTTCTTGGTCTGTCAGGGTTTCCAGCACACGGAACAATTCGGGCATTTCATCCTCTGTGATATCACGCTTTGGCAGTTTGTCAAACAACGCATAGTACAGCTTCTGTGTAGGCGTGTAATTGCCCTTCAATGGTTTTGGCATATTCGTTAGCCCCTTTCAAGAATAAAATTATTCCTGTGGGTGCATAACTCAGCCACAGGGCGGAGTGGTGGGTAAATCTACCGCTCTGCTCTGTGGCCGAAAGTAAGCTATTAAGGTTCCACGCTATAATCAGCGTAAAGGGTGTAGGTAATCTCTACCCGCCTTATTATATCATACTTATGGTAAAAAGTCAACTCGGCGTGAATAATATCAACGCCATAATAAATGGTGCACTGGCCAACAACGCCTTATTCTTTGGAGCGTCAAATACGGAAATCACTAGCACTGCCATGCAGCAAGGCGCATGGAATAGCGGACGAGCAATTACTGTCTCTACGGGCGGCCCGTGGGCGATTCTTGGCGGCACTACTGAGATGGAAGTCGGTGCTGGGATATTTACCTACAGTTATACGAGCGGCAACCCCAATTGGCGGACCTCCCACCGCACCATACTATTAGGCTACTAAATGTATGTGGGGGGTGAGGTTAGGTATCTTGTGTTAAGTCGCCTACATAGCAACCAAAGAGAGCCACAACAATGGCTCTCTTTGCGAATATAAAGCTCTCAACCTTACATTAGGCTACTTCTCTCTCGCAACCTGATATTATTATATATCAAGGTCGTCAAGGTCTGCAAGTTCTTGGCGGGTTTTCTCTGCTAATTCAGAGTTTTCAGTTGAGTTTTCCACAGGCTCTTCTACCTCAACCTCGGCCACTTCCTCCACAGGCGTTTCCGTAGTTTCGGTTGCCTCTGGTGCTGCTGCCTCCTCTCCGCGTGGGGCTCGCTCTCGGCTTGGCTCGCGCTCGCCGCCCTCATCGTCGCTGACAATTTTTAGGTTGTAGCGGGCGTCGTTCTTCATGCCTAGTGCCCGTAGTAGTGAGCGCAAAGCTTGCGCAGTGCGGCCCTCGCGGCCAATTACACGGCCCAAATCCTCTGGGTCCACCGATAGCGACAACAACACACCACGATCGTCGGTGGTGCGCTCAATCTTCACGGCCTCTGGTTTGTTTACTAGTGTCTTTACGATGTACTCTATGAACTGCTGGTCAATGGTCAATGCCATAATCCTCCTCTTTTGTACCCCTATTATATCACACTCTCTGCAAAAATGCCAACCTTGATTTTCTGCCGCTTACCCGTCTTAGTATTGACTTTTAAGCACAAGTGTGATATAATGAGGGTAAAGGGGACCTATGCACCTGCCCCCGGGCCGCTTAAGGTCCCAAGCACAGGTATGAAAACTTTAACAAATAGGAGGATAAGTTTATGAGAACTATTCACAATGAGCAGTTTATCAACGAGCTCATCGGTAAAATCGCAGCCCTCGCGGGGGCTGAATCGCACACGGCCACCCTGGCCAAAGAGTATTGCGACGCCGTCCACGAGTTGCTGCCAAGCGTTCGCGTCCACGACAACAGTGGTCGTGTCTTGGCGCAGATGCGAAGGACCATGACCTCGCGCGACATCACCAAAGAGAACCTCGCCACTCTGACGACTCTCTTAATCGGGCGCGAAATGCCCGAGTTCGCAAGCGTTAACCCCGAAGGCTTTGATCGCGTCAACTATGCGGCGATGCAGCTGTTCCTGCGCGATATGTCCGCCGACGAGCTGGCTGGCCTAAGCGAAGTGCTGTTTCGCTCCATCTCCAATGCTTTTCTGGGCGAGGATGGCGCCTACAACACCGATAAAGTCAGTATGCAAATGGCTCTTCTGCTCCACCCCGCCGCTTACGAGCTGGCGCATCGGAGTAGCGGCTTGACCGGGAGCACCAGTATGGACCCCAAGATTTACGGCCATATTGGTATGAACCACCTAAAGCACTATCGCGACCCCAATCGCCAAGTTCCGGACGTCAAAGACACCCCAGAATACCAAGCATTAGAACAAGCGAACAACGACAACCTCGCCCTCATCAGGCAACTGCAAGATGCCAACCAAGACTGGGAGGCAAAATTCGGCGACATGGTTCATGAGTACAATGAGGCCGCCAAGCAGGCTGTTTACAGCGAATGCGACCCCATTTTGCAGGATTGCAACGCCCAATTCACTGAGCTGGACGAGCAAGCCGAAAGACTTAAAGAGGAAGCCGAAGCAGCCGCGGATCGTTTTGAACACTACCAGGCCCGTTACGACCGAGACTCAGGCGACCTGACCACCAGGCTGGCATTTGACCTGGCTAAAAAAAGTCTTGGACTGCCGCCGCGCGGAGCTCCAGCTGGTCAATCTGCGGATCCGTTATTGGGAGGCTGTCTATGACCTGGCCCAGAGCAGGATCGCTCTGGCCGAGGACACCTCTGGCGACGATGTTATTGTATCAGCCCTTGAACTCGTCATTGAGCGTAACCAAGAGTCAGCCAGGGAGAGGAAGTTTGAAGTTGCCAGCGCCCGAAGTCACATAGGCACCGCAAAAACCGCGGTCCAAGACGCGCAAATCAACCTGCAGCAAGCCATCAAGATGTCCGAGCCCAACGGCGCGACAACCAAAAAGCGCGGCTTCTTCACCAAGAAGGATAACTTGCAGGACCTATTAAACAGCGCCTCATTGGATGAAGTGCTTGCTCAGGCTGACCGACAGATGTCATTTACAGCGACAACCCAGGCACCAATGCCGCCCACGTCGCGAACCTTCGGGGATCCACCGCAGCCCACCATTTACCAGACTCCCGGTTCCGCCCAAACACCTGCGCCAGCTTACTACAACCCCCCGCCTACCCCCGGCAAGATTATCAAAGCCCCGATCGTGAAAAAGGTCGGCGGCAAGTTGGTAGTTGTCCAAGATTAGCGTCGTGGTCGTGCTGAAACACCGGCTCTGCGTCATCACAATCTTTCCTTCTATTTAACCATAAGCCCCATGCCATCACGGTATGGGGCTTAAGCGTTTTCTATAATTTAGGAACCATGCTAACATATAAAGTATATGGAGGATCAAAACCTAGTTACCCGCCGCAAGAGCGGGCTTTGGCGTGAGGGTTACAGCTTGGCCAGCGTCAAGCAGCCGCCGATTTCTGACGCTAATGTCCTTAGATTGGCGCGCGCTTTTGGTCTTAAGAACCCCGAGATTTTTACCTATAACCACGGTTATCGCAATCATAGTTTTGGCATCCTTGCCGAGGGCAAAAAGTATAATCTAATGTTGCTTAAAAACGAACCGACAGCGCTAGAACGCATGCAAAACGCCGATCTGGTGTCCCAAATCGTGGCCGCCGCCGGCTTGCCTGCCCGGTTGCTTGCCGATCCGCGCACCCTCAAGGCTGCCACGGACAAAGGGTATCGCTTGGCCCGCCTCTACTACTGGCTGGAGGGCTCCACCATCCCTTGGGAGGCCTATACTCGCAAGCACCTGCGAGAACTGGGCAAGACTCTTGCCGAGCTCCACGCCTCGCTCGCCAACACCGACCTACCCCTGCCCGACGCCCTAACCGAGCTCACCGATTACAACGACACCATGCAAGCTTATTTTGCCAAAAGCGAGGTCCAAAAGGCGCTAACCGCCAAGCTTAACCTCAAAACCCGCATCAACTACGACAAAATTGCCCGGTTTCTGGGCGCCCAACCTCTCCAAGGCCTTGCCCGCCAGCCCTTGCACCTAGATTTTGTCCGCGGCAACATCCTCTGGGCCACCCCCAAGAGCCTGCTTAACCCGACCATTTCCGGCATTATTGACTTTGAAAAAACTGCCGCCGGCTCGCCTCTGATTGACCTGGCCCGCACCTACGCTTTTTTACTGGTTGACTGCCCTAAGTCCGAGCCTAAAATCGCCAAATACTTCCTCCATAGCGGCTACATAAAATACGGCAAAAGTCAACTTCTCATACCACCCAAAATATTTTATAATATGACAAATTTCTTTCTCCTCTTTGATTTCTACAAGTTCTTGAGCCACAATCCTTACGAGGATCTAGAAAATAATTATCACTTTTGCCGCACTCGTGATATACTCCTAGTTAGAAACATATTGGAGGAATTATGAGCGCTGCAGCAATGCCTAGCAGTTTCAAGAAGCGTTTGATCTCACAGAGCGATCTGCTGGAGTTGGGCGAGAAGCTACGCGAAAACGGTAAAAAAATCGTCTTTACCGCTGGTTCGTGGGATCTTATGCATGTCGGCCAAACCCGCTACCTAGAAGAAGGCAGCAAGCTCGGCGACATCCTAGTCGTCGGCGTGGTTTCCGACCGCGCTATCGCAAAAGCCAAAGGCCCCAACAAGCCGATTTTGGGCGAAAAGGTCCGCGCCGAAGTCGTCTCAGCTCTCCGCTGTGTTGACTTCGTTACCATCGTGCCTGAGCCATCTTGCGCTCCCAGCCTCGGGCTGCTCAAACCGGATGTCTATTTCACGGTCAAAGAGGATTGGGCCGCCGACTGGCAGAACTCCAAAGAAAACCGCATCGTTGAAAAATCCGGCGGCAAGACGGTTGTCGTGGACCGCCAAAGCACCAACATCTCTACCTCTAAAATTCTCGCCCGCGCCATCGGCGGCGGCCTGTCCGATGTTCTGAAAGACTTTATGCAGTATCGCAAAGACCCGCTTAAGGAGTAGTATGCCCGAGAGAACCCCACAGGACGACCCTTTGTCAAAAAAGCAAATTGCCTATCGGGACGCTCGTGTTACCGGCGAATATGACCAAATTTGGCAAACCGTCGGCAAGTGTTGTTTTTGCGACTTGCGCGAAAAATACGTCATCTACGAAACCGCCGGCGTCGTCCTCACTATCTCGTTGTTTGCCTATATTGACGGCCACATGATGATTGTCCCCCGCCGCCATGTCCGCGGTGTCAAAGAACTCACCCCCCAAGAGTGGGAGGCCATCCGCGAGCTAATGTATATTGCCCAAAAAATCATCCGCCAAGTCTGGGGCATCAAGGGCGTGCAGTTTATTCAAAAGGTTGGCTCTACCGCTCAGAGCTCGGTCAACGAGCACATCCACTACCATTGCATCCCCTTTGACGCGCCCGACCTCTCGGTCTGGAATTACCGCCAAATGAAGCTCACCCCCTTGCAAAACGCTCAAAAATACCAAGCTCTCGGCCGCAAGCTCGCTAAACTTGCCAAACGCTTTGAAAAAAAATACAGCGAGGGCCAAGATGCAGATTAGAGATTACATCAAGCCTCTCAAGCGTATGGCAAGGACCTCTAAGGCCAAGCTCGGCGGCGTGGCTTGTTTTTTTGTCAAAAACGGCGCGATTATCTCTAGCGGTATCAACTATAACCCGACCGGCGGCCCGATGGAGATTGAATTAGATGCCAGCGCAGCAGCTCACGGAGCCGAAGACAGCGCGCCCGAGCTTATCGCCCACCCCGGTGTCATCCATGCCGAGCTCTCGGCTATTGAGGCGGCGGCCAAAAATCAGGTTGACCTCACTGGCTCCGCCCTCTTTGTTACCATGTCGCCTTGCATCAAGTGCGCCCAAGAGATAAAAAAGACCGGAATCAAAGAATTATATTACTTGTATGAATGGTGGGATAAAGCAAGTATTGATTTGTTAGAGGGGTGTGGTATAAAGGTAGTAAAGCTTGAGGAGGAGCGATGAAAGATAATAAACCCAATCGGACGAAGTCCGACTCGGCGTCAGCCGCCAAGTACCCGCACCCCGAGTATCAGTATCTGCAGCTCCTCGCTCGCATCCTCAAAGAGGGCAAAAGCAAAAAATCCCGCGGCATCGTCAATATGAAGAGCGTTTTTGGTGCTCAGCTTTCGTTTGACCTCCGCTACGGCTTCCCGCTCCTCACCACCAAAAAGACCCCTTTTAAGTGGCCGATTCATGAGATGCTCTGGTTTATCTCCGGCGACTGCACCACGCCAAAATACCTCCAAGAGCATAAAGTCAACATTTGGGACGGTTTTGAGGACCCGAATTCGGTCAAAGAAGGCACCCTAGGCCGCATCTACGGCGTCCAGTGGCGCCACTGGCGCAAACCCTGCTGGGGCAGCGACACCGAATGCGCTTGCGCTGGCGACCACGAAGTGGACCAGCTGCAATGGGCGATTGACGAGATTAAAAACCACCCCGACAGCAAAGCGATTATCGTCAATGGTTGGAACGCCGGCGAGCTCGGCGAGATGCGTTTGCCACCTTGCCACACTCTCTATCAGTTTGTGGTTATCAAGGGCAAGCTCTATCTCCACCTCTTCCAGCGCGCCAGCGATGTCTTTTTGGGTCTGCCGTTCAATATCTGCCAATATGCGGCGCTCCTGATGATGGTCGCCAAGATTACCGGCTTAGAGGCACGCGAACTCGTCATCTCTATCTCCGACGCCCATCTTTACGACAACCAGCTTGACGCCGCCCGCGAGCAGGTGCAACGTAAGCCCCTTGCCTTCCCTAAACTCGTGATTAACGGCAAGCAAAAAACGATTGACGATTTTGCCATCGGTGATTTTGACCTCCAAGACTACAAATCATACGACCAGATTAAGGTCCCAACGGTGATTATCTAATGAGCGCCAGACAACGCCGGCTTTTTGTCTGCTCTAATTGCGGGGCCAGCTACCCCAAGTGGATGGGGCAGTGCACCAGTTGTGGCGAATGGGAAACTCTCTTGGAGCAGGCCAACGCCCCCGAGGTCAAAAACACCCTCACTAAGGCGTCAAAAACTGGCAGCATCCTAACCGTAGAAAATGTTTATGCTACTGAGTCGGCCGACGAAAAGGAAAACGAGCGCTTGCACAGCGGCTTCCCCGACCTAGATTTGGTGCTGGGCGGCGGTGTGTTGCCCGGCAGCGTTACTCTCCTTACCGGTCAGCCCGGCATCGGCAAATCCACTCTGCTCTTGCAAATCGCCAACGAGATTTCTAAGACCGTCCCTGTCCTCTACGTCTCCGGCGAGGAGTCGGCACCGCAAGTCCGCGCTCGTGCCATTCGCTTGGCTAGCCGCATAACCAAGCGTAACGCTCTGGCTTTGGATTTTGCGAGCAGCAACTCTACTAACGACATCGCCCAAACTATCTTAAACGGCAAATACAAGTTTGTCATCATTGACTCAATCCAAACTCTTGCGGTTGCCGAAATTGCCAGCGCCCCCGGTGGCGTTTCGCAAATCTCTAATTCTGGCAACATCTTGATTCGCGCCGCCAAAGCCACCGACACCGCCATGATGCTAGTCGGCCATGTTACCAAAGACGGCGCTCTCGCCGGGCCTAAGACCCTAGAGCATATGGTTGATGTCGTCCTTAACTTTGAAGGCGACCGCTACGGCGGCTTCAAGACCATCCGCGCCGCCAAGAACCGCTTTGGCGCCACCTCGGAACTCGCTATTTTTGAGATGAACGAGCGCGGGTTAGAGGAAGTTGTTAACCCCTCTGCGGCATTACTCGCCGAACGGCAAAATGTGGACGGCTCTATTATTTTTTCGGCTATTGACGGTGTGCGGCCGCTCTTGGTAGAAATTCAGGCCCTGGTCAATCGCACCACTTTTGGCTACCCTAAACGGACCGCCTCGGGCTTTGACTTGAACCGCCTTAACCTGCTAATTGCTGTTTTAGAGCAGCGCACCAAATTGATGCTGTCCGACAAAGATATTTTTATCAACGTGGTTGGCGGCATCCGTGTCTCGGACGCCGCGGCCGATCTCGCGGTCTGTATGGCTATCGCCAGCGCCGCCGCCGGCCGCAAATTATCAGACGACCTAGTCGTCTTTGGCGAGGTTGGCCTAGGCGGCGAGATCCGCTCTGTCCACGCCGCCGAAAAGCGCATCGGCGAGGCCAAGAAACTCGGCTTTACCGCCGCCATCGCCCCCCGCACCATCAAGAATCCCTTTATCAAGCCAGCCCGCGACCTGACCGCCGTCCTCAATGTTTATCTGCGTTAACCTCGTCGTCGCACTATGCGGCTAGAGATAAGCGCGCGGGCCGGCGGCTTGCTTTGCAATCTGTTATTTTTGTGGTAATATAGGTTATATGAGTAAATTTTTTAAAAGAACAAAGATAATGGCCACCATCGGGCCATCTACTTGGTCAGAGACCGAGGGTGACAAAGAGATTGAAAAAGTAATAGCCGCTGGCGCCGATGTTTGCCGACTCAACTTCTCGCACGGCTCCTACCCTGAAAAGGAGCAGCAAATTAAAGACATTCGCATGGCCGCCGAACGGCTCGGCCGCCGCGTGGCGATTGTCCAAGACTTACAGGGGCCCAAAATCCGCCTCGGCGACATCAAAGACGACAGCCTATTTGTCAAGGTCGGCGACGAGCTCGTCCTGGACTACACTCTCCGCGACGCCGAACACGACGGCTCGCACATCCTGCCCGTCCAATACAACCTAGCCCCAAAGGTCAAACCGGGCGAAATCGCCTGGATCTACGACGGCAAGGTCAAAACTACTGTTACCGAGGTTCTTAGCGACACCGCGATTAAGGTCCGTGTAGAAAACGACGGCGAAGTCAAACGCAAAAAAGGCATTAACCTCCCTGACACCGACTTCGGCGACGATGTATTCCCCGAGAAGGACCTAGAAGATATGCGTTTTGGCGCCGACAAAGACTTTGATTTTGTCGCGCTCTCGTTTATCCAAGACGCCGACAACATCGTTGAGGGCCGCCGCCTGCTCAAAGAGGCCGGCTACCCTGATTCTATCAAGATTATCGCCAAGATTGAGACCAAACAAGCCGTCGCCAGCGACGCGGCGATGGACGCGATTGCCCGCGAGGCCGATGTGGTGATGGTGGCGCGCGGCGACATGGCCTACGAGGTCGGCATGCAGGCCGTCCCGACCATCCAGCGTAAACTGGTCCACTTCTGCCGCAAATACGGCACCCAAGTAATTGTCGCGACCCAGACCATGGGCACCATGTATGACAGCCCAATTCCCACTCGCGCCGAGGCCGACAACGTGGCAAGCGCCGTGATTATGGGCGCCGACGCGATTATGTTGTCTGAAGAAACTGCCGCCGGCAAATTCCCGCTTGAGGCGATTAACGCCTTGCGCGAAGTTATTGAGTATACGCAGGAGAACAACGAACTAGAATATCTCAAGCCCGAGAGCGAGCTGCCGGTTGAGCGAGTTTGCCGCCAAGGTGTTAAGCTCGCCGAAAGCATTGATGCCGACGCTATCGTCACCGAGACCAAAACCGGCTTTACTACCTGGCTTGCCAGCGCCAACCGCCCAAGCATCCGCATCGTCAGCGTCACCAGCGACCCGCATATCGCCAACCAACTTGTTATGTGCTACGGCGTTGATAGTTATGTCGCCGAACTTGAGCACAATTACGGTTTATTAGTCGCCGAGCGCCTCCACGCCGAGAGAAAACTAGGAGTTGGGGACGAAGACGCCGTAGTCGTGGTCTTGTCCGGCCGCCAGCAGGGCGTCGTCGGTGGCACAGACACGATCCAGATCCGCACAATTTAGGCGTTTTTTGCGTGTGAAATCGCATAAAACACTTGCTTTTTATGGTGTTATGCTTTACAATATGGTAAATTGGGCTGGTTATTATTAGTGCCCGACAAAAAGGAGTAAAAAATGGCAGAAAATTTTGACAGGAGCAAGCCTCATGTTAACGTTGGTACCATGGGTCACGTTGACCACGGTAAAACCACCACTACAGCAGCTATTACTCACGTGCTAGCCAAGAAGCTACCAGGTGCAGTAAACAAAGCGGTTGACTACGCGGCGATTGACAACGCCCCAGAAGAAAGGGCTCGTGGTATCACTATCGCGACCTCGCACCAAGAGTATGAGAGCGCAAACCGACACTACGCGCACGTGGACATGCCTGGCCACGCCGACTACGTCAAGAACATGATTACCGGTGCGGCGCAGATTGACGGCGCTATCTTGGTCGTTGCGGCCAACGACGGTCCGTTGCCGCAGACCCGCGAGCACGTTCTCTTGGCGCGCCAAGTTAACGTTCCAAAAATCGTTGTTTTCTTGAATAAAATGGACCTCGCTGACCCAGAGTTGGTTGAGCTTGTTGAGATGGACATCCGCGAACTACTAACCAAGAACGGTTACGATGGCGAAAACGCCCCAATCATCAAGGGCTCTGCTGCCAAAGCGCTTGAAGGCGACGCTGCAGCCGAGGACGCAATCATGGAATTGGTCGCTGCTCTAGACAGCTACGTTGAGGAGCCAAAGCGCGAGGTTGACAAGCCATTCTTGATGCCAATTGAGGACGTCTTTTCTATCAAGGGCCGTGGCACCGTTGCCACCGGTCGTATTGAGCAAGGTATCGTTAAAATTAACGACGAAGTTGAGATTATCGGTATCCGCCCAACCCAAAAATCGGTTGTTACCGGTATTGAGGCCTTTAAGAAGATTTTGGACGAAGGCCGCGCAGGCGACAACGCCGGCATCTTGCTTCGTGGTATTGAGCGCGAGCAAATTGAGCGCGGTCAAGTTATCGCTAAACCCGGCACCATTGAGCCACACACCGAGTTTGAGGCCGAGGTTTACATCTTGAAGAAGGAAGAAGGCGGCCGCCACACCCCATTTAGCAAGGGCTACAAGCCACAATTCTACTTCCGCACTACCGATGTTACTGGTGAGGTTGAGCTCCCATCAGACAAAGAGATTGTCATGCCAGGCGACACTGTAACCTTTAAGGTTAAGTTGCTTGCTCCAATCGCCATGAACAGCAACGACAACTTTGCAATCCGCGAAGGCGGCCGCACAGTTGGCGCCGGTGTTATCACCAAGATTGTCAAATAAACAATCCGCTGACAGAAAAACGCGCTCTCGGGCGCGTTTTTCGTTGCCCTTGTCCGACTGTATGCTATAATAGAGCCATGGAAAAGCAGATTCATAAAAACGACGCTGGCGAGGTCGTGGCGCAATCCTATGGCGACCACGAGGAGTTCTTAACCGAGGACGAACTCAAGCAGATGAATGGCCCAGAGCCAGAATTTGAGTTTACCGAAACCAAGCCGCAGTCCTTAGACCGGCGCCGCGGCGAGGCTGTCAAGAGTGTCAGTAGCTTCCAAGACTATAAAGATCGCGCCAAAAAGTCGTCTTGGGGCTGAAAATATGTTATAATATAGACGTGAAAGTATTGGGGATTGAAAGCACCTGCGACGAGACCGCTGCGGCGGTGGTTAGCGACGGCCGCGTTTTAAGCAACATCGTCGCTTCGCAAATTGATATCCATAAGGAGTTTGGCGGTGTCTTCCCCGAAATCGCCGCCCGCGAGCACTTGCGCGTCATCTTGCCAACCATCAAGCTCGCCCTAAAAGAGGCGGGTTGTATTAAAGAGAGTTTAGCAGAATTGCGCGATAACAAAACCATTGATGCCATCGCCGTCGCTAATCGTCCCGGCCTCATTGGCGGTCTGATGATTGGCGCTATGACCGCTCGCACCCTTGCCGAGGTGTTAGGTTTGCCTCTCGTCGCGGTTGACCATGTTTATGCCCATATCTACGGCGTAGAGCCGGCCGAAATGCGTTTTCCACTCCTTGCCCTAGTTGTCTCGGGCGGCCACTCCACTATTTACCTCTTAGAGTCGCCTACTAACTATCAAATCTTGGGCGAGACACGCGACGACGCCGTCGGCGAAGCCTTTGACAAAGCCGCTAAGATTCTCGGGCTCCCCTATCCGGGCGGTCCGAGCATCAGCCAAGCCGCGGACGCTTATAAGGCAACCGGCAAAGAGCAGTTATTGCCAGCGCCAAAATTAGACAATCCTTATGAGTTCTCGTTTTCCGGCCTTAAAACCGCCTTCTTGCGCCGCGCCCAAGAAATGGCCGGCGGCAACTTCCGCATGTCTAGCGATGAAGTGGCGGACAAATTAGCCGACGAGCAAAAAAACGAACTCGCCTTTGTCTTCCAAGAATCTGCTGTGCGGATCCTCTTAAACGCCCTAGAAAAAGCCGCCAAAGTTTATCGCCCCGAACAAATCATTATCTCCGGCGGCGTCGCCGCCAACTCCCGCCTCCGCGACAAAGCCCACGAGGTCTTCGGCGCCTGCGGAGCAGATAGCGGAGCATCCAAGCTGCTGCTTCCTGAGCGCGCCCTCTCTACCGACAACGCCGTGATGATTGCCCGCGCCGCCCTTGCTATGGGCTTACCCAAGACTGCCCCAAGAGACTTAAAAGTCACGCCCAACTAACCTCACCCCACATACATTTAGTAGCCTAATAGTATGGTGCGGTGGGAGACACCACCGTTCGCTCCACCTGCAGTTGAAGTAGCGCCAGACGCAAAAACACCAGCCCCGAACAATGAAGCTGTGTTTGATACA
>WRKS01000004.1 GCA_009778015.1 Candidatus Saccharimonadota bacterium | reverse complement strand
ATTTATTTTTTCTTTATCGCGGCCAGTATGAGCGCCTTTGCGCTAGGACTTAATCCGTTTGACCAGCCGGGCGTGGAAGTTTATAAACGCAACTTGCAAAAAATCTTGGGCCTAGAAGACGAGTGATGCCTAAAAGAAGAACGGCGCCGAAAAGACGAGTGGTGTCTAAGTTGCCGCTCCGCCCTCTCCAGCCGCCGGTGTGTCAGGTCGGCGAGCGAAAAAAGATTATTTACAACACAGAGTTAGAGGCTGAGGTGGCGGCGCGGAATGCCGAGATTGACCATAGCCTGCCGCCCGGCTATCTTGATTTTTACCAATGCGAATACGCGCCGCACTATCATTTGCGGCGCGCTTAGCGGCAGACTACTTGGTTGTTGGCCAGAGAGACGCTAATTTGGGGTTGGCTTTTGTCTTGGGCCAACAAGAAATTGGCGAGCGGCGCCTCTAGTTCGCGCTCCAGGACCCGGCGCATTTCGCGCGCGCCGTATTGGTCGGAAAAGCCCATTTCAACTAGTTTGTCGCGAACTTCCGGAGCAATGGAGAGTTTGATATTTTGCGCGCTCAAACGCTGCTCAAGATTGGCAAACAGCAGGTCAAAGATTTGCTTGGCGGCGGCTGGGCTTAGGCGGTCAAAGGTTAGGATTTTGTCAAAACGGCCGAGTAGCTCCGGGCGCATTTTTTTGGACAACAACCGCTCGGGGTGCTGTCTCTGCCTCTCGCCATTGCTGAAGCCGATGGGCCGGCTGGATGACGGGTTGGCTAGATTGGAGGTCATAATGATAATCGTGTTTCGGAAGCTGACGGCCTCGCCGCGGGCGGTTTGGACGATGCCGTCCTCTAGGATTTGCAAAAAGATATTCCAGATGCTGGGGTGGGCCTTTTCTATTTCGTCAAAAAGAACGACGGAGTGCGGCATTTTGCGGACGCGGTCAAAGCCGGACTCGTCTTGGTAGCCGACATAGCCGGCGGGAGAGCCGAGCAGTTTGGCGCCGCTGGCGCTCTCGCTAAACTCGCTCATATCAAAGCGGATTAGGTGTTGCTCGCCGCCGAATAATTCGCGGGCGAGGACCCGGGCAAACTCGGTTTTGCCGACGCCGGTCGGACCCAAAAAGATAAAACTGCCGAGCGGCCGCCGAATATCGGCGAGGCCGGATTTGGCGCGGCGGATTACCTCCGCGACTTGGGCGACGGCGGGCGCCTGGCCGATGATTTGCCGGTTGAGGGTGGATTCTAGCTCTAACAACCCTGTTTTGTCGCGTTTTTGTAGCTTGGCAAGCGGCACCTTGGTGCGGGCAGAGAGCGCATACAAAACATGGTCTTCGGTTAGGGTGTGGAGGTGGTTAGACTTTTTTTCTAGCGCTGCCTTGGCTTGTTTTAAGCGCGAGACATTGGCCTTGCAGCTGGCGGCGGTCTCGTATTCGGTGTGGTCGCGCGCCAAGCGGGCGCGTTCTTGCCATTCTTGGATTTCGGTGGTGTATTTTTGGATTTGACTGCTATAGTCAGGGCGGCTAGCTTCCATTTTGGCGCGGGCGGCGGCCTCATCTAGCAAATCCAGCGCCTTATCAGGGAAGCGGCCCTCAAAAATATGCGTGTCGGCCAAGCTTACAATGCGGGTCAAAAGCGCCGGGTCGGCTTTGACCTTATGAAACTCGGCGTAAAACGGCGCCACGCCATGCAAGATCTTAACCGTGGTGGCTGGGTCGGGCTCGGCGACAAAAATGGTTTGGAAGCGCCGGGTCAAAGCTTTGTCGCGGGCGATGGTTTTTTCGTATTCGGCGTGGGTGGTGGCGCCAATCAGCGACAACCCGCCGCGGGCGAGGGCCGGTTTTAAGATATTAGCCGCGTCGGCGCCGTTCTCGTTAACGCCTTCGCCGACGATGGTGTGGAGCTCGTCAATAAATGCGATGGCGTTGGGGTCGCTTTCTAGCCGCTGGATGACGTTTTTGAGGCGCTGCTCGTATTGGCCGCGATAGGTGGTGCCGGCGAGCATCGCTGCCATGTCAACTTGGTAGATGGTTTTGTCGGCAAAATAAGCGGGGGCAGAGCCGTCGGCGATGCGGAGCGCCAGGCCCTCCACAATCGCGGTCTTGCCAACACCGGCTTCGCCGAGTAGTAAGGGGTTGTTTTTGGCGCGGCGGGCGAGAATGGTAATTAGGCGGTCAATTTCGCTCTCGCGCGAGATGAGGGGTAGCAGCTTGCCGGTTTTGGCGAGCTCTACCAGATTAACCAAGAAACTATCGGCGTCGGCCGGTTTGTCGGGTGGCGCGATCTCCTCGCGTTCGCGGCCATGAAACTCAATCAAAAAAGGCGCCAAAAAAGGCGGCTTGCGGCTGGGGTAGGTGGGGTTTTGGGCCTCGGGCGAGTGGCTGAACTCTAGGCTGAGCTTTTTTTCTAGTTCGTCCTCTAACTTGACGGCGTCTAGTTGTAGCATCTGCAAGAGATCTTGGGCGCGTTGGCAGGACAACAGATAAGACAGGAACATCTCGGAGGTCAAGAAGCGGCCATCGTAGTCGTCTAGGCATTCGCGGAGCAAGCGGACATAGCTGGTCGGCATGGCGCGAGCGAGTCTTTTGGTGCTGTCTAGCTTGTGGTGCTCAATCGGAAAGAGCTTGCAGAGATTCTGGATTCTAAGGCCGTGGGCGAGGAGAAAATTATGCGCCGGAGTGTCGGCGCTCCACATAGTGGCGAGCAAGAGCGCGCCCTCCTCGTCGTATTTTAAGGCAGGAAAGAGGCCGCGCAGCCTTAGGGCGCGGCGAAAAATACGCGCGACCGAGTCGTCGGTAGAACCCCCAAACTCGTCAATATAGATAATAGGCATAATACTAGCATAGCACAGATTAGCCGGAATTCAAGGGGTGGTTAAGGGGTTATAGGACCACGCTTGATTGGGTTAGGTTAGGTTGGGTTAGATTGGGTTGGGTTGGGTTAGGTTGTGTTAGGTTAAGTTAAGTTAAGTTAAGCTAAGCTAAGCTTCTTTTTTCTTGAGGTTGAGGCTGATGTATTCTAAGGTAATTTGCTTGATGATGACCATGACAGGGACGGCCAAGAACATACCGGCGATACCGAAGTAGGCGCCGCCGACGACCACGGCAAAGATGACCAAGATCGGGCTGATTTTGAGCGAGTAGCCCATGATGCGCGGCTCAATAAAGTTGGCGTCCATTTGCTGGAAGATGAGCAGGAAGCCGAGCGCCCAAAGGGCTTGGGTCGGACCGCCGGTGATGAAGGTCATAACCGAGATAAAGAGCACGGCAAAGAGCGAGCCCAAGAACGGAATGAAGTTGGCGATACCGGAGATAATACCAAAGAGTAGGGCGTAAGGGACGCCGAGCAGCAAGAGGATGGTGGTAACGGCGAAAAAGTTGATAAGGCTGTCAATGCCCTTGCTGGCGATAAAAGTAAAGAGCACTTTGTTGACTTGCGAGAGGTAGCGAGTGAGGTGGCCGCGGGTTTTTTCTTTGAAAATGGCCTTGGATAGATTGCCAAAGAATTGGGCGATGCGGTCGCGCTCTAGCATGATATAAAGTGAGACAATGACGGCGATAACGATATTAAAGATGCCGGTGCCGACGCTGATGACGCCGCGGCCGATATGCTCAATGTTGCTGGAGTCGGAGAAAAAGCGGTTGGTAAAGTTGGCGATAGACTCTTGGATGTTTAAGTCAATTAAAGCGTTGTTGGCAAAGAGGTAATCAACGCCGTCAGCTAGAGTTTGGAGGTAGGCCGGGATATGGTTGGCGAAGTCAATGATGCTATTGACCAAAATTGGGAAGACCAAAGCACCAATCAGGATGAGGCTGGCGGTCAAGAGTAGATAGACGATGATAACGCTAAAAAAGCGGGCGCGTTTTTGGAAGAAGGCGCGCTTGCTCTTGGCAAAGAGGCCCTCTAGCTTGATGCAGGGCTTGTAGAGAAAGTAAAAAATCAAAATGCTGAGCAAAAACGGCGACAAAACGCGGAAAAAGTGGCCGACCGCGGTGCCGATGCCAGAGAGGTTTTCTAGGGTCTTAAAGATAATAACCAACGCGACTGCCAACACAAAAAATGGCATTAAGTGGGCCCAGCGGTTCTTTTCATTATGCATATATGACAAGTATAGCATAATTACGAGCAAACAACTAGGTTTAGCATAATTTGGTTATGGCAGCGGAATGGTAGATTCGGCATAATTCGGTTGTGACAGAGTAATAGGTTTGAAATAACTTGACTATTGTGGTATAATAGGGTTAGAAGGTGGGATTTTGACCTTTTAATTTTGTTTTAGGAGAGGTGAACCGAATGATGGTGAAAAGATGGCCGAAAGTAGGCGACAGCGGCAGGTTTTGGCAGCTGGCCTTTTGGTCGCCGGCGGACTGGGTGTCCAATGTGCGGGCACTGCTGGCGCCCGGGTTGGCGGTGGCCTGCGTGCTGAACGGCTTGGGCGTTTGGGGCGACAGGTTTTTTAACTGGTGGTGGCTAATCTGGGCACTGATTGGGCTGACAGACAAGCTGGACGGCAGCCTGGCCAAAAAGCTGGGCTCCAGCATGCGCGGGCCAACCAACGACGAGCAGTCAGATAAGATTTGCGTTTTCGCGGTCTTTATCGCCTGTATCGTGCTGGGGTTGGCGCCGTGGTATTGGCTGGTCATTATGATGTGGCGTGATATTGTAGTGACGATTATCCGCGGCCAAATGCGGAAGCGCGGCGACAAGAGCATCAACAGTGCCCAGTGGCTGGGCAAGGCCAAGACGGTGGGGCAGTTTTTGACCGTGGTGGTCGCGATGCTGCCGCCGTTTGAGGCGCAGCTGACAGTGGTCTGGTGGCTGGCGCTGGCCTCGGTGGCGCTAAGCCTGGCAAGCGGCTGGCGGTATTTTCAACTGGCGATGACAAGTGGCTCCAAAGACGAATAGCGATAAGGCCGCCATCCATTTGGCGGCTTTTTGCACGGTTACAGCGCCGGCTAGGGTGCCGGTTGCGACGATTTACATCTTATCCGGCCATCTTGCTAATGCTTACAAAATAGCATAAAAGTATTGACATTTGTAAACGAGTGTGCTATAATGTCATTAGCATCCGAATGGGCGGGAAGCTTCAGACGGGTGTGCGCACTAACAAGTTAGATTTTTACACATGAGGCGTGAACGCGCCGAAAGGGTGATTTTTTGTTGTCCCAATACTCTTGCTGCCCCATTGCAGCACAGGGGTAGGGGCGGTTAAAAGGTCACTCTTTCGGTGCGTTTACGCACCGGCAATTTTGTTAAGAAAGTGTGACAAAATTGTCCAATCCATGATATCTGTCCTTTAGAAGGGGCGGTGTAATATATAGTACCCACATCCCGAGGGTTTCGGGGTCAAATTTAATTTGCCCCGAAAAAGGGGCTGAAAGTGAGGAATTCCTATGAAAAAGACTTTAATCCTCGCCGCCCTCGTATTGGCGGCTGTCGTCGTAATGGCGGCAACGGGGTGCACCCTGAAACAAGGGGCGCCTATGAACCAAATGACCCGCGAAGCAGAGCAGTTTTATTCTGCCGCATCTGGCAACAGCAATGACTGGGGTAGAAATACCCAAATCTTGCGCCAGATTGATGGCGAGCAAACAGCGGATGCCGAGCAACTCACAGTCAGAGCCCTTCGGGAGAAAGCGGAAAGAGAGCGTTGGCAGTTTAACAGCGGCTATTCGCTGAACAACAACTTTGCGTTCTTCCGTAACGGCGCGACAGTGGAAACAGTTGCCCTCACCGGCAGTTTCCCGGCGGCTCGCAACGGCGCGACGATATATGTAGCCTTAAACGGCCGCGTGTATCAAGTGCTTAGCGAACAGCCCAGCACCATTGCCTCGCAGCTAATGAACGACCTTGTCGCAAGATGGGGAAGTGATTTGAACGCGAACGTTACACCGTGGCTACGCAACAACGTGAACCTGAACGAAACCATGTTCGGACACATTGGAACGAACCTCTGGGGGCATAACAGCCTCTGGAACTTCCTGCAATACGGGTTCAATGACTATTGGAGCGCGGAAATCGTAAATGAAGGCTATGCAAGCCCACCGTGGTCCGTGAACTCCAAATGGTACGAAAACGGAGCAGACAAAGGGACGATAAGCCAAGGAACAATGTTGACTGACGTCTATTTCCCGGCAGATTTGGGCGACAGGCTGGGCAAACTGGAGCGGATCTTGTTAGGTTTTATGCCTGACGGGACAGTATTAGCTCCGAGATTGCACGCCAGTCTCTCAATCGGGCAACCCCGCCCACCGGCACCGCCGCCAACGGAACCACCGACTACTCCACCGACAACTGACCCAACCGTAACCAGCATCGTGTTAGAGCCCAATAATGCTTCGCGCAGACAGGGCGAAAACATCACTTACACCATTACGACCAATTGGACGAACGGGAAGGATGACTGGCATGGCACCGAAGGCACGCTGAACCACAATGGCGGTGCTAACTTAAGTGTTAGCGGGCGGACGATTACGGTAACTTCTAATGCGCCCCCCGGTAACTATACAATATGGGCGACGCATGGCGGCAAAACCAGCAATCAGGTAACCTTGACGGTAACCGGGCATCAAACCTATGTTCCGGCGACCGGTTTGACGGTTAACCCGACCAGCCGCACGATTCAGGTGGGCGAGACGTTCAATATTACAGCGACAGTAACACCGAGCAACGCTTCGGGTATCGTAACCTGGAGCAGCAGCAACCCGAACATCGCAAGTGTGGAACCGAACGGCCGCGTCACCGGCAAGGCAGTTGGGCAGGTAACAATTACTGCCACAATTGACGCCGGACGGAGCAGCGAACGTTCTGCAACGACGACCGTAACGGTTCAGCAGAGCAGTCAAAAGACGGTCCAGAGTATAGAGCTGACGCCGACGACAGCAACAATCCAGCCGGGCGGGCAGCAAAACTATTCTGTGATAGTTCGCTACACAGACGGAACGACCGGTAACAACGCAACCCTGCGCACGAATGGCGGCAATAACCTGACCGTTAATGGCATGAGAGTGACCGGCAACGCAATTGGCCGTTACGAGGTCTGGGCAGAAGCTGGCGGACGTCCGTCTAATGTCGTAACTTTGACGGTCGCCGCAGCGCAAAGAACTGTTACCAACGTAGCATTGTCTCCGGCAACAGCGTCTATCCAGCAGGGTGGCCGCCAAGACTATCAAGTAGTAGTAACCTACTCGGACGGCACGACCGACAATAACGCAGTCATTAAAACGAATGGCGGCAATAACTTGACGGTAAACGGCCTAAGGGTGACGGCAGCGGCAAATGCTCCGACGGGTAATTACGACGTCTGGGCAGAGGCAGGAAACAAACAGTCTAACGCTATCCTGACAGTAACAGCGTCGGGCGGCAATCGGACTGTAAGCAGCGTCAACATCAACCCGCGCACGGCATCCGTGCTGCAAGGCGGGCATCGCGACTTTGTTGTGGATGTTTACTACAGCGACGAAACGAGCGATAGCAACGCGACCTTGCACCACGATGGCGGCGCTAACTTAAGTGCTAGCGGCAATAGAGTGACTGCAAGCGCTAACGCGACACCCGGAACCTATAAAGTTTGGGCCAGAGCAGGCGGCGTGGATTCACCAATAGTCGTCTTTACAGTTCAATCGGCGTCGGTTCCGATTACCGGCCTGCGGGTTAGCCCCTTGTCAACAGATATGTATGTCAACGACGAAGAGCAGTTTAGCGTGGCGGTAACCCCGTCTAACGCTACAAACCGCAACGCAGTAACATGGCGGAGCAGTAACCCGGCAATTGCAACAGTAAGTGGCAACGGCGTAGTAAAAGCGGTCGGCGTAGGCACAGCCTATATATACGCCGAAGCGGAAGGTGTGCAACACTACGGCACCGTTCGCGTCCGCGAAAGAACTACGAATATTGCTGTAACACACGTAGCGTTGAATCCGGCCAGCATTACCATCTTGATTGGTGGTCATGCGGATATATACGCGACAGTTACACCGTTTAACGCATCAAACATCAATTTGGTGTGGTCCTCCAGCAACAACAGTATCGCGACCGTCACGCAAGATGGGCGCGTCACCGGCGTAGCGGAAGGCAACGTAACAATTACAGCCACGACCAATGGAGTATCCGGCACGGCAACAGTGCGCGTTAATCGCAACAACACAGCTGACCCGCCGCCGGCAGATACGGAAGACCCGCCGAGCGGACCGTCCACCTTCTCAGGCACAATCATTGAGAGGTTTGACGGCACCACCAACAACACTCGTTCGCAGACCTTTGTCCAAGGACAAGACTTGGTGCTTTGGGTCAACGACTACCGAGGCCAACAAGGCAAGGAAGTCGTAGGCTGGACGAGCAGTACAGGAGGCAGTGGCAGCTTGACCGGGCAGGACGGAGGTAGTTTTACGATTCCGGCCAGCTCTTTAAGCAATGGCGTGACAATTACCATCAACTACAGGGCAATCCCCGGATGGGAAGAATCGCCGCCGCCGGAGAACATTGACGGATTTTAGGATTACAAAACACTTTAGCACATTTGGGTATGCAATACTCGGGGGGAGCCTCACGGCTCTCCCCAAACCCAAATATAATTATAATTTGTGTGTATAAATCTAACTTGGTGGTTGCTATTTCTTAAAAATTCGGCTAACAAAGTTTGGAAATAGCAATATTGTGTGTTATTTTAGAGTATATAACTATAAGAGAAAGGGAGAAAACTATGAAGAAAGTTCTATCTATCGCTGGTTTGGCTCTTGCCGCTGCCGCTGTTACAGCAGCTCCGGTATCAGCCGCTAGCACAAGCGCAAACGGTATGACGGTTGGTGTGAACATTTTGAACACCTCAAACGGTCAGTACCAAACAGAGGTTGAGGCGAAGTCGGTAGGTTCTATTTCAGTGCGTGCCACTGTGCGGAACACAGACAGCGCAACAACCCAACTCGTGGCTTTCGTAACGATGCCACAGGCCCTAAGCTTTGCTTCGGGTACAACTGCAGTTACTAACAAGCGTGTGAACGGCCAGTTGGCAACAACTGACAACATCACCGCTCCACAAGGTTTGAACATCGGTCTTTACGACGCGGGTGATCAAGCAACTATTGACTTCAAGGCGAACATTGACGCTACGAAGTTGGTTTGTGGCCGTAACAGCATTCCAGTGAGCGTTGCATTCCGCAAGGCTGACTATCCAAAGGGCTCAACTGTCCTACAGTGGACTACCGGTTTTACTACCGCTAACGCTACTGTGAACATCACCAAGGACTGTGGTGGCAACTTGCCAGACACAGGCCCAGGTGCAGTTGTAGGCGTAGCTGCAGGTGCCGGTGCACTTGCAACCGCTGCTGGTTACATGATTGTTAGCCGAAAGAAATAAGCTTGGTCGCCTAAAAAGTGGGCTTAAGCTTTGAGGCAGCCCCCGAGGATTGATTCCTCGGGGGCGGTCTTTTTGTCCGCGGTGCGAAGGGCTTTTTGCCCGCGGCGCGAAGGATTGGCGTAAAGTGGGCTGGTCTGGGTGTAAGGTATTGACATAACGCCTATGGTATGATATAATGTGCTTAACCCCGAGAAAACGGGGTGGTTAGGCGAGAGCCTAGCGAAACTGGTGGGGCTATGCCCCTAAATTACCTTAAAAGGAGAGATTATATTTATGCCAAGAATGACCCCGAAACCTAAACGCAGCCGCAAAGAGGCCTTTCCGGTAATGACAATAGCTCGGAACGAGAGTTCCGATGTCAGCGGCGACTATCACTTTTTGAAGCGCACGACTGAGGCGCTGCTGGCCGCGCAAGGCGAGGCCCGTGTTTATGCGGGCGGTAGCCAGGCGACGGTAAACGAGTTGTACCATGTCAAAAAGTCACGCGCGAGTAAGCGCGGGCTGAAGCAAGACGAACTCCACAACAAAGCGATTTTTTCGTTTAGCGTGTTTGTCCGAACCACACTTGATTCAGAGGGCGAACCTAAAGAGTTCAGCCACGCAAGCATAAGCCATATGTTTGACAGCCAAGGCTGTAAGATAACGCATATCACTTGCAACAAAGACCATGGCCGGAGGGGCCCCGAAGTCAGCAAGAACCGCTACCAAAAGATTCAAGGCAGGCAATTGCGGATCACTGCCGAGTGTGGCGATAACGCGACCGCGTTGCTATTGGCGTACCAGATTAACGAATATCTGTTGGGCTACGCGGCAGAGGTCGCGAGCATCGCGCAAGAAGCTAACAGCAATGCGTCTGAAGTAACTGAAACTACCGACGGCCGAGCGAATTATGCGGCGTTTGACACCGGCACCCCAAAATCGGCGCTCGCTACCGCCCACTGATATAGCTAAGAGCTTTTTCTTAAGGGCTTCCTGCTTTATCAAGGTGGTTTGAGATATTGCCCGTACCGCACGCAGTAAGAATAATCCTCCGCTAAGAATCAACCCTCGCTTTCCGGCGGGGGATTATTCTTAGTCTAGGGGCGGGGCTATTTTATGGCCTATAGGGATTATTCTTACCCTTGACAACTTAAGCATTTTGTGATACAATGGAGGTATGAAGACAGAGTTTCAGATTCCCAACTGGCAGGCGACTAGCGCCGAACCGACCGCGGCTTTTGCGGTGCAAAAAACGGCGATTAGCGGCAAAACAGTGATTATGCCGGGTCAAGCGACGCGGGAGGCCGTGGTGTCGGAAAACGATATGATACTAGAGATTTTGCGCATTGGCAACGAGGTGGAGGCGCTGAGGGTCAAGAAAATAGGAGAAAAGCATGTTTGGTTTAGCAAAACAACGCGAACGGCTGGTTAACCTAGAAAGCGCGGTGGGAGCGAAGATTTTTGGCGCCTTGCCCGAGGGGCGACGCCGCGAGTTCTTTTGCCACACGCCGACCGAATGGTTTTGGCACGAGGAATGGACCGACGAATACGGTCTCGCCAAGCGGCAAACGGTGCGATATATTGTATCTGGTGGGCAAGTGATCAAAAAGCAAGTTGGGCAGCCGAACACGGTCTTGGCCGGGCCAGAGCTCAAGAACTTCACGCGCGCAACTAGAAAGTATTTGCGCGAGGTGAAACGTGAAATCTACGGCCAATAAAGCTTTTGCTGAGGATGTGATTTACTTGGATCATGCGGCGGCGACACCAGTATCTGGGGCGGCTGCTTTTGCCATGGCGCCGTATTTGGGCGATAATTTTTATAATCCGTCGGCGCCTTACTCTGCCGCGGTGGATGTGCGCGAGGCGTATGAGGCGGCGAGGGGCGAGATTGCCCGGGCGGTCGGCGCAAAGCCGGCTAATATCATTTTGACCGCCGGAGCTAGTGAGGCCAACCAGTTGGCGTTAGGCGGGTTTAAGCGAGTGTTTACCTACGACGACGAGCACCCAAGCATTTTGGCGCACCGAACAGTCGCGGAATTGCGGGCGGGCGAGGTAGAAGTAATTAGCATTTCGTTGGTCAATAGCGAGACTGGTTTGATGCGGGCGGTATCCGAGTTAAAGGCGGCGGCGCAAGCGGTTGGGGCGCTGTTGCATGTGGACGCTAGCCAAGCGGCGGCAACTATCAAGTTGAATGTGGCGCGGCTGGGGGTAGACATGATGACATTAAACAGCGGCAAGATTTATGGCCCCAAGCAGGTGGGGGCGTTGTATGTGCGTTCTGGTTTGGAGCTAAAGCCGCTGGTGCGGGGCGGTGGGCAAGAGTCGGGGCTCCGGAGTGGCACCGAGAATGTGGCCGGTGTGGTGGGCTTTGCCGCGGCTTTGACGCGGGCGCAAGAAGGCGCCGAGACAGAGCGCAAGCGCTTGACAAATCTAAAAAATATATTCAAACAAGAATTTAATTCTTCTCTCGCAAAACAACAGGGCGCTGGCGCCTCATTCTTGTTTGACAATAAGCAGCAAAATGCCGGGTTTTTGATTATTGAAACGGGACTGGATGCCGAGAGATTGGTCTTTGCTCTAGAGGAGCGCGGCGTTTTGGTGGGGACCGGTGCGGCCTGCTCGGCCAGCAAGCGAGAAGTAAGCAAGGTTTTGGGCGGGTCGGCTTTGCGCCTATCTCTTGGTAAGCTTAACGACGAGAAAAATGTGAAAATGGCGGCCAAGATTATCGCCGAGGAGATTTTGCGCGAGCGAAACCGGCGGCATTGGGGCGAGGGTCCCGCGAAGGGCGTAGGCAAGGGCTCTAAAAAGAGCCTAGGCAAGAAAGTGATTGTCGGGCTCTCGGGCGGTGTGGACTCGTCGGTTTCGGCGGCGTTGCTTTTGGAGCAGGGTTACGAGGTGAAGGGCGTGTATATGCGCAACTGGTCGCGCGATTTGCCCGGGATGCGCTGCCCCTGGAAGGAGGACTTGGCGGACGCCAAGCGGGTAGCGACTAAGTTGGGGATAGATTTTGAGGTCTGGGATTTTGAAAAGCAATATTTCCGGCAAGTTGTCAAGACTTTTGTAGACAAGAGCAAAAAGGGCTTGACACCCAACCCGGATATATTGTGTAATGAATGGATAAAATTTAAGGCATTTTTGGAGCGTGCGGAGGCGGAGGGGGCGGACTTGATTGCTACCGGGCACTACGCCAAGATAAAGGACGGCAAGCTGGCTCTGCCGCGAGACTTGACAAAAGACCAAACTTATTTTTTGTATCGGATGCCGCAGGCAGCGCTGGGCAAGACAATTTTTCCGTTGGGCGATTATAAAAAAAGCGCAGTAAAGAAACTGGCGAGCGAGAAAGGGTTGAGGACGGCGGGCAAAAAGGAGTCCATGGGGATGTGTTTTGTTGGCGACGCTGATTTGACCGAATTTTTGGGCCAGTTTATCAGCGAGACGCCGGGCGAAGTGGTGGACGAGGGAGGTCAGGTGGTCGGCAAACATAAGGGTGTGGCGTTTTACACGATTGGGCAGCGGCATGGGTTATATTTGGGTGGCGGCGCGCCGTATTATGTGACCGGCAAAGACGCGGCCAAGAATATAATTTATGTGGCGCGGACGGGTGGGCCAAAAGAGGTGGACGAGTTGGTTTTGGTGGATTGGCATGTCTTGGACGCGGCGTTTGCGAGTGTGGTAAAGGTTGGCGAGGCAAAGGCTGCCGGCATGGCAAAGGTTGGCGAGACGGTAAGCGTCAGGACGCGGCATTTGGGCGAGCTAATCCCGGCTGTAGTAGAGGGCGACTTGGTTGAGGGCGGTTCGGTCAAGATTAGATTGGCGCGACGGTCGCGGGCGACTGCGAGCGGGCAGTCCGTGGTGGTATATACGGCCGCCGGCACTTGCGTAGGCGGCGGATTTGTGGTCTAGCAACGTGGTGGGTCGGCTAGTCGGGCGATAGGTTAGCTAACCATGCGACGGATCGGCGAGATTGGCCTGCAACAAAATCACGCCGATTACCGCCAAGACCACGCCGATAAGATGATAAAGGACCGCTTTGCGGGTGACGGTTTCGCGGCCAAAGACTGGCCAGATTAGCGAAAAGGCGAGGCCAAACCCAAAAGTAAAGAGCAGCCTAGTGACGCTGCCGATCACACTGGCGAGGGCCAGCGGCGCGATAGTGGTGGTAAAGCGCCAAAGACCGTCGGTAGCCACCCGAATCAGATTGCCGCCAATCGCCGAGAGGGTAAACTGGCGTGGGCTGTCCTTCCAGACGCGTTTGAGGCGGCGGCGCCAAGATTTGAGTGTTAGGCCAAGCACAAACGGCAGACTGCCTTTGCCGAGCGCAAACCAGAAAAGTGCTGTCCAAATGCCGTTGCCGGTGAAGAGGTTGGTTTCGGAGGCGCTGACAAAATCGGCGACAAAAATGATGTCCGAGACAACCCAGATGAAAATCGCCAGCAGCATCAGGCCGATCATCCGCGACTCAAATTTGGCGCCGCGCGTACTTTTGGCAAAGACCACCACTCCGGCGGCGCCGAGAATAAAGAGAAAGGC
This sequence comes from Candidatus Saccharimonadota bacterium, assembly GCA_009778015.1. Taxonomy (GTDB): domain Bacteria; phylum Patescibacteriota; class Saccharimonadia; order Saccharimonadales; family Saccharimonadaceae; genus WQUV01. Next base: position 778 of record WRKS01000004.1, on the reverse strand, counting down.
GATGAGCTGGACCCAGGTAATCGCTTGGTTTAAGAACATCACGCCCATAATCAAGGCAAGCACCGGCCCGATTTGGCGGATAATAGTGATACTGGTGGTTTCTTCGTATTTGAGCGCTTTGAAGTAAGGGATGTTGCCGAGCGCGTCCAGCGAGCCGGCCAGAATAAAGAGCAAGGCGTGCCAAAAACCGATGTTTTCTATGCCAAAGACACAGGCGGCAATCAGCATCAGGATGGCGTATGCGAAAATGCTGACGACTTTAAAGACTTCCGGGCGGTTCTTCTTAAAGACGACATCGGCGGCGTAGTTGTCCACAAACCCGCCGATTGAGCCGGCGCCAGCGACAATCAAAACTAATGCGATCCAAAACATAAGCACATTATACGGCTAATGGCGGAGTTTTACAAGCCACACTAGGCCATACGGGCTGTGTTCGGCTCTGTTTCGCCTTTCATGCGCGGCGTGTCTGTGCTATACTGTAAGGGATGAATTATGTAGCGACAGCAATTGCATACTTGAATGGCGCCCCGCACGTTGGCCACGCGCTGGATTTTTTGCTGGCCGATGTTTTTGCCCGCTACCAAAATTCGCGCGGCGAGACTACGTTTTTGCAAACCGGCACGGACGAGCACGGCCAAAAGGTGGCTAATAAGGCAAAAGAGCTTGGCGTGCCGGTGCAAGAGCTCTGCGATCAGAATTCTACAATGTTTAGGGCGCTTTGGCAAGACTTGGGGGCGGAGTATGACTACTTTATCCGCACCACAGATGACGCACACAA
>WRKS01000003.1 GCA_009778015.1 Candidatus Saccharimonadota bacterium | reverse complement strand
AACTTAGCAGCCTCAGCCGGGAAGTCGGTCGCAAAGACTAGGTCGCTGCCTAGTTTCTTGCGCGAATACTCGCAGATCCAGCGTTCTTCGTCCGGGGTTAAATCTTTTTTGTCCTCCACTTTGGTCTTGGTCGCCTTTTCATACATCTCGTGGATCTCGGCGACGGTAAACTCGGGGATTTTATCGGCTAGTTTTAGCTCGGGCGCTTGGAGGCTTTTAAGGTCGTCAGCGAAAGTCTCGTAAGTGCGTTTTAAGACGCTAGCCGCGAGATTGCCAACCACCTGGCGCACCTCGGCGTGGTCTTTGACAAAACCAATTTCAATGTCCAGCATGGTGAGCTCGGTGACGTGGCGGGTGGTGGCGCTGGGCTCGGCGCGGTAAGCGTGGTTAATCTCAAAGACGCGCTCAAAGGCGCCAACCATGATTTGCTTGTAGAATTGTGGGCTCTGGGCGAGGGTCGCCTCTTTGCCAAAATAATCCAAAGTAAAGACCTCGGCGCCGCCCTCGGTGGCCGCACCCAGCAGTTTTGGCGTGTCAATCTCAATAAACTCGCGTTCAATCAGATGCTCGCGGATATACTGCGTCATCGCGGCGCGAATCTTAAAGATTTTTTGCTCTTGGAGGTTGCGGATATTAAGTACCCGGTTATCAAAAAGGGTGTCTAGGTGCTCTGACTTGTGGTCAATCGGCTTGTCAATTTCAATCGGCGGCTCGGTCGTAACCGGCACTTCAACCTCAATTGTAACATCGTGCAGCTCGGCGCCAAACGGGGCGCGCTCGTCAGCGACAACCTTGCCCTCTACTTTTAAGACGGTGCCGATTTGTAGGCCGCGGAGCTTTTCCAGCTCGGCTTTGTCTTCTACTAAGACTTGAGTAATACCCGAACGGTCGCGGATAGAGAGGAAGTTGAGGCCGCCGAGCAAGCGCTTTTTGTGGAGCCAACCGTGCACAAGAACGTTATTATTGATGTGACCGCCCAATTCTCTAGCTAATGTTCGTTCCATACGCACTCCTTTCTTGTTGTTTACGGCTAACGCCGAGTCTCCTTAACATTATGTATAAGTAGACCATACAATAATACTACCATATTTTTCAGAAAAATCTAGTCAGAGTATTGGGAGTTATAGAGGTCAAAATAAAAACCCTTCTTTTTGAGCAGCTCGCTATGGGTGCCCTGCTCCACGATATCGCCGTCGTTAACGACCAAAATTAAATCGGCGGTGCGAATAGTGGAGAGACGATGGGCGATAATAAAGGCGGTGCGATCCTTGGTCAGCGTCTCCATGGCGCGGGCGATAGCGAGCTCGGTGCGGGTGTCAACGTTAGAGGTCGCCTCGTCCAAAATCATCATCGGGGCGTTCGCGAGCATGGCGCGGGCGATAGTCAGAAGTTGCTTTTCGCCGGCGCTCAAGATGTCGTGCTCCTCGCTGACGTTGGTGTCTAGGCCATGTGGCAAATCGTCAATCAGGTGCTTGATGCCGGCCATTTTGGCGACCGCCATAATCTCGGCGTCGGTGGCGTCGGGTTTACCGTAACGCAAGTTCTCACGCAGAGTATCGTCAATCAACCAAGTCTGCTGCAAGACCATGCCGAAATGGGCGCGGACGTCCGAGCGTTTGACGTCGGCGATATTAACGCCGTCCAGCAAAATCTTGCCGCTTTTGAGGTCGTAAAAACGCATTAGCAAATTAACGAGCGTAGTTTTGCCAGCGCCGGTCGGGCCGACAATGGCGACCTTTTGCCCGGCTTTGGCCTTGAAAGACAGGTTTTTGATGGTTGGGCTGTCGTTGGATTCGTATTGAAAGACGATGTTTTGGCACTCAATGTTGCCGAGAATGGTCTTTGGCAGTTCGGCGGTCGCCTTGTCGCTCGGCTCGTCAGGCTCGTCCAAAAAGTCAAAGACGCGCTCGCTGGCGGCAAAGGTAGCTTGGACCAGGCCGATGGTTTGGCCAAGCTGGGCGAGCGGACGGTTGAATTGGTTGATATATTGGATAAAGGCTTGGATGTCACCAATCGCGATTTTGCCATCAACTGCCAGACCGGCGCCAACCACCGCGACAAAAACATAACCAAAGTTGCCAATAAGGTTCATAATTGGGAAGAGCAGGCCGCTGGTAAATTGCGATTTGAAGCTGTTGTCGCGGAGCTTTTTGTTTTCGGCCTCAAACTTTTTGGTCATGACCGGCTCGGCATGATAGGCTTTGACGATATTGTGGCCGGCATAGACCTCCTCGGCTTGGGCGGTGATTTCGGCGTTGTGGTCTTGGGTCGCCTTAAAGTATTTTTGCGACTTTTTGGTAACGATGCCGATGAAAGCAGTGGAGATTGGGATGGTGGCAAGAACGATCAACGATAGCTGCCACGAGATAGTAAACATCATAATCAAAATACCGACCAACATAACAACGCTGGAGATAATTTGCGTAAAGGCTTGGCTTAAGTTGCTGAGGATAGTGTCCACGTCGTTGGTGATGCGGGCGAGCGTATCGCCAAACTTGTGGCGGTCAAAATAGGAAATCGGCAAAGTGTTGATTTTGGCGACGATTTTGGCGCGGAGTTCCAGAGTGATTTTTTGGGCCACTTTGGCCATCAAAATGCCGCTGGCGATATCGGCGGCGGCGGAGATAATGTAAAGCACCAGTAAAAAGAGGGCGATTTGGCCAATGACGGTAAAGTTAATGTTGATTGCGGTGTGGGTAGTGAAGGCGGCAATCAGGGCGTTGGCGACTTCGGTCGTCATATTGCCGAGCAGCTTGGGCCCGACGATAGCAAAGACCGTGGACAGAATAGCAAGGACCACGACGAGAAGCAGCAGCCATTTATGGTGGGCGACAATTTGCGCCAAGCGGCGAACCGAGCGCTTTAGCGATTTGGGTTTTTCCGTGTTGCTCATATGGCGACCGCCTCCGCCTCTCATTTGCCGCCTTTCGCTGCTTGGACTTCGGTGTTGTATTCGGCTTCGGACATTTGCGAGTGGGCGATTTCTTGATAGATCTTGTTACCGTTTAATAACTCGGCGTGAGTGCCAAAGCCAACAACCTTGCCTGCATCAAGCACCATGATTTTATCGGCGTTTTTAATCGTGCTGATACGCTGCGCGACGATGACTTGCGCGGCCTGTTTGTAATGGCGTGCCAAATTGGCGCGCAGTTTGGCATCGGTTTTTAAGTCAAGAGCGGAGAAGGAATCGTCAAAAATGAGGAGATCCGGCTTGATGGCAAGGGCACGGGCGACGCAGAGCCGCTGCCTTTGCCCGCCGGAAAAATTGCTGCCGTTTTGCGAAACCGCGGTGCCGAGGCCTTTGTCTGTTAAGAAATCATCCGCGCAAGCATCTTGGATGGCGGCCTCAAGATCTTGGTCCGAAATCTTGGCGCCAAGCTTGAGATTCTCACGGACGGTGCCTTTGAATAAGAGGTTCTTTTGCGGGATGAGGCCGAGGCGGCCGCGCAAAATTATCTCGCCGTGGCAAGCGTCCAAAAAGCCGGCGATAAGATTAACGACCGTGGTCTTGCCGGAGCCGGTGCCGCCGAGAATTGCCAGCTTTTCGCCAGCATTTAATTCAAACGAAATGTTTTGCACGGCGTGTTCTTCGGCTTCGCCGTAGCGATAGGAGATGTCACGCATTTCCAAAACGGCCTGGCTGCCTCCGCCCTCATGCGTCGCCTCAGCCCTAGGGGAGGGAACCTCTCCCTCTTGCTTTTCGCTAATACGCTCAAAGCAATTCACCCCACATGCTTCGGCGACACACGAAAGGCTGCGGCGGTGCGTGATCGGTGTTGGCGTGGTTTTGAGGACTTCTTTAATGCGCTTCCAGGAGACCATGGCGCGCGGTAAAATGACAAAGGCTATGGCGAGGAACATGAACGAAATAATGACTTGCATGGCGTATTGCAAAAACGCCATCATGTTGCCGATTTCCAGGTTTAGGTCGGCGATTTGATGGGCGCCAAACCAAACGATGCCGAGCGTGGTTAAACTCATGACAAGCTGGACCAGTGGGAAGGCGGTTGACATGACGGCCGCGGCGAAAAAGCCGATGCCGGCAAAATGCTGGTTGGCTGAGTCAAAGCGTTTTTCTTCGCGGCGCTCGGCGTTGAAGGCGCGGATAACGCGGAGGCCGGTGAGGTTTTCGCGGGCGATAAGATTTAGGCGGTCCAGCGCGGTTTGCATGACTTTGAATTTGGGCAGCGCGATGAGCATGGCAGAAATAATAATAATGAGCAAGAGCGTAACAGAGAGCGCCATAATCCAGGTCATGTCGGGCGCGGTCTCAAACGCCTTAAAAATCGCGCCGACCGCCATGAGCGGAGCTTGGGCAGACATACGGAGCAGCATAACGAGCGAGTTGGAAATTTGCATGACGTCGTTGGTGGTGCGAGTGATCAGCGAAGCGGTAGAAAAGGCGTCTATGTTGGTGACGGAAAAAGCGAGGACTTTTTTAAAGATGTCTTCGCGCATTGCAGCTGATATCAGCGCCGAGATTTTGGATGAAAAGTAACCGGCTAAGACCATGCCGACACCGCCAACGCCGGCAACCAGAAGCATGCGGCGGCCGATCTCCCAAACCATGCCGGTGTCGCCGCCAACGATGCCGCGGTTGATGATGTCGGCCATGTAGGTTGGGAGCTCCAAAATCGCCCAGACTTGGAGCACTAGGCCCGCAAGCAAGAAAACGACACGCCACCATTGGCGCAAGAAATACTTTAGCATTATATAGATTATAGCACTATATGTAATATATTTAACACCCCAAGTGCACGAGCCAAGGCATGTTTACATGCTGGCCGGCAACTCAATACCTAGGATGGCCAAAGCGTCCTCCAGCACTTGGTGGGTCTTGGCAAGCAAGATTAAGCGCGCCGATTTTTCGGCCGGGCCGGCGTTGAGGATTGGTGTGCTTTCGTAGTATTTGTTAAATTCGCCGGCCAGCTTGAACGCGAAGTTGGCGATTTTGTGGAAGCCTAAATCGTTCGCCGCGCCTTGCACCAAGTCCGGGTAGGCGAGCAGTAATTTAATAAGAGGTTTTTCGGCCGCAAAGTCGTAAGCGCTGGAACCAACCCGCTCAAAATCGGCGCCCTTGTCTAGAATCTTTTTCATCCGCACGCCGGCGTATTGCACATAGGGGCCAGAGAAGCCGGTTAGCGAGAATATCGTGTCCCAGTCAAATAGGATGTTGGTTTTTTTGTCGGCCATAAAGTCACTGAATTTGATGGCGCCAAGCGCGATTTTTTTGACGTCCTCGCCCGAAACATTTTCTTTGGCTACGGAACGCGCCTTTTCTTCGGCGCGGTCTAGGAGCTCTTCCATCAAAATGACGCCTTTGCGGCTGCTCATTTTGCCGCGCTTGCCGTCCTCGTCCACTTGATCAATTGTGCCAAAATACATGTGGATGTTTTTTGCTTTGATGCCGATTCTGGCTAGCATAGCAAAGAGTTGTTCAAAATAAAACTTTTGCTCGGCGCCGACCGAAAAGATTACGAGGTCTGGGCCGAATTCTTTTTCGCGATAAGTTGCCGTCGCCAAGTCGGTTGCCGCATAGAGAACCGTGCCGTTGGACTTTTCCAAAAGTAATGGCGTATCCTTGAATTTCTTGGCAACGTCGTCCAGTTCGCAAATCACCGAGCCGTCGTCGTTGCGCTTAAAGACGCCCGACTCGGCGTATTTTGTGACAAGCTCTTTCGCACTTTGCAAAAAGAAGCGCTCGCCAAGTTCGTAGTCGGTGGAGAGTTTGAGCCGCGCCATAATGTCGTGTAAGTGTTTGAGTGAGATCTCGGTAAATTTATCGGACAGCGCCACAGCCTCCGGGTCGTTTGCCTCCAGTTTTTTGAGCCATACTTGGACTTCGTCTGCCAGTTCGGTTTTGCCAAGGTCTGCTTCTTCTTTTAATAATTTTCGCGTCTTGATATAGACATCGCCCAGTTCGTAAACGCCGCCTTCGGCCAACTTTTGGTCGTTGGATAGTTTTAGAAACCCGACCGCCCAAATGCCAAACGGCGTGCCGCTGTCGCCTAAATGGCTATCCGTGATGACCCGCCAGCCATTTCGCTCTAGGACCTGCTTGGCCGCCCAGCCTTGGTTGCCGCTCCTTAAGTGCCCGACTGAAAAAGGCTTAGCGACGTTCGGGCTCGGAAAGTCCAAGAGAGCTAGCTTGCCGTCGGCCGAGTCGTTGGCGCCGTATTTGGCGCTCCATTTTTGGTCCAGTTCGCGCGCCAAATCCGCGCCGTTAATCACAATGTTAATAAAGCCGGGCGCCGAAACACTGGCGGTAAAGCTGGCATCCACCGGAATCTCTGCGATGATTTCCTCGGCAATTTCTAGCGGTTTTTTGCCCAGTTCTTTTGCCAGCTCCATGGCGATTGGCGTCGCGTAGTCGCCGCCACCTTTGGAGTTTTCGCTCAAACGCACGCGGGCGCCGACAGCAAATTTTTGCTTGATGATTGCGTTTAGAATGCTAGAGATTTTTTCCATATATATATTATATACGATTTTGGCGAAATAGACAAATCACATAGACATCAAATGCGCCTCGCCGCACAGTTGGGCCAACTCGGCGTGGATACACAGCGCGCTGCATTAGACGGTGCGTTGTTTAATAATCCTCCATTCTTTGGAACTAGTATATCAGAAGTAGTAAGTAGTGCTACTGGAGGCTGGAATGGAAACCGGGCTGCTGTCGCCTTCTCTACGGGCCCGTGGTTTCACCGAGGTGGCATATCAACGACTGTAGATGGCGGAGAGTTTGCGTCTGCTTGGGCGAACGGTGGCGAGTATAACTACACCTCCCACCGCACCATACTATTAGGCTACTAAATGTATGTGGGATGTGGTGTAGCGCTTGACAGTTACTACTTGACTATTGTATAATTATTTGGTATAATGTAGGTGTGCTTGTTTGAGCGCAAGCTCGCGTCTCTGCTAGAATTCTACGCAGGAAATGCAGGCACACCAAAGATGGCTGCTTAGGTGGCCTTTTTTGGTGTCTTAGCTTTTTTGACATACCTAACACTGTAAAAGTGCAGCTGACCTCCGCCGATCCTTCTAAGGATGACCGCCACCGCTTTCCGCGAATGAAACCGATAGTAAAGCTCATGATAGCAAACCTCTTTGGCTAGCCTGTTTTCGGGATGTCTGGCAGGCACGATTCTGTCTGGCGCACCTAAAGCATCTGCTTTCTTGATGACTTCACAAACGTCCGTCAAGAGATTGAGTCTCATTTTTTGCACTGTAGCGGAGCGAAGGTGGCCGCGCCCATCATGTGTCAGGTGGCGGAAACCTTGGTTGTTGAAGAGGACGTCCTCCTTAAGCAGCGGACACTGGACTGATTTGAGCTTGCTGTACTCTAGCTTCCTAAGCGCTACGAGGTCTCTGAGAGTCATGCCTGTAGTCCCCACACGGAAAGACCTGTTAGCGCTCGTCATTTCTACTCTCTATCATGCTTGTCCCGTCTGAAACTAATGCCTCCAAGAATTTTGCCAGCCTGTAACCGTCACTGCGAGATAGTCTTGTCGGCAAATGTAGTGTGGCTAGTTCGCCAGTAGTAAGAGGAAAAGGGAAAGCCACAAGCTTAGTTGCCGCAGTGCCAGGGACGCTAGTAGTTGTGCCTACATGATTTGAGGCTGCTGGAATAGTTTGTCTTGCGACATTTGTCTTGCCCTTTTGTCCTGTCTTTTTTTCTGATGATGTTTTCTTAGACGTTGGTGTAGGGCTCCATCCCGGGCTTGACAGGAAAGTATTATACCAGCCAAGGGCCTTTGCAGCTCGTGCGCGATAAGCCGCATAGGAACCTTCATTGTACTGGCCCATAGTTAGATTCTGGAAGCGTGTCATATAGTCTTCTAAGTCTAAATTTCTTGCATCTACTTCTTGCCATCCGTCGCCGTCCGTTGCTTGGAACACTTTGCTAACAGCCGTCTTGAGAGAAGTAGCAACACCAGCTGGAACGCGCCCTTTCTCTTTTAACATGTCAAGATAGGTAACGAGACCACCTAGCTTGCCATTTCCAATTATATTGTCCATACGCCTCCTTTCATTCATTCTAATAATGTATGTATATTTAGTGTAGCAGACGCCGTGTAGTATGTCAAGACACTTTTATGTCTTCCTATGACAGAATGTGTCTGTAGTGCCTTCGTAATCTTTGACTGCGGCTGCTAGCGCCTCGGAGCCGAGAACGGAACAATGGAACTTGCGCTTGGGCAGGCCGCCGAGATGGTCGGCGATTTCTGTGGCGGTGATCTTGAGAGCGTCGTCAAGTTTTTTGCCTTTGATAAGCTCGGATAAGGCGCTGGTGCTGGCGATGGCGCTGGCGCAGCCGTAGGTCTTCCAGCGGACATCTTGGATGACACCGTCTTTGATTTGCAGATACATAATCATTTCGTCGCCGCAGACTTTGTTGCCGACAGTGCCTTTGGCATTAAAGGCAAACTTGCTCTCATCGCCCATCAGGAAATTACGCGGCTCAAGAAAATGCTCTTTGACTTGGTCGCTATAGGCCCAAGGCGCGGTCATATTGCCTCCGTGGAGGGGGCGTTTGTGTTGAGGTTAGTGCTTGCGGTGGGGTTGGCGGTAGGGTTGGCAGCGGGGTTAGCGGTAGAAAAACCGCGAAGCTGAGCGATGACACCGGGTAAAACCGCCATGACGCGCTCTACCGAATCGGACGGCGAATCGGGCGAAAAACTAAAGCGAATGGAGCTATGGGCGAGCTCGGCGGCTTCCGCCTCTGATTTGTCTTGATACATCGCCATCAAGACATGGCTCGGCGCGCCGTCGGTGGTGGTGCAGGCGGAGCCGGTGGAGACAGCAACCCCCCTGGCGTCCAGCATCAACATGATGCTCTCGCCCTCGGCACCGGGGAAAGAGACGTTAAGCGTGTTAGGGAGAGACCTGACCGGCGTGTTGATAACCGAGTTGGGGATTTCGGACTGGATGCGGGCATGGAGCGCGGCAACGAGCGGCTGGATTTTAGTGTTAAAACGGACGGCCGACTCGTAGGCTTTATCGGCAGCGGCGCCAAAACTGGCGATGGCCACGACATTAGGGGTGCCGAGAGCGTAGAGCCGATACTTAAGCGGCTTGACCTCTTTTAGCGCCGAGTCGCCGCCACGAATATAAAGCGCCGCCGAGCCCTTGCCGCCGCCGATTTTTTGCGATGAGATAGTGGCAAAATCAAGATTCAGTTTTTGGATATCAATTGGGATCTTGCCGACGGCTTGGGAGAGGTCAGAGTGCTTTTTGGCGCTAGGATAATTAGAGTAAAAATGCTCTATATTGTATATCTCGCCGGTTTCGTTGTTGGCGAGCATGTGCGAGACTAGGGTCGGCCTTACGGAATCCGACTCGCTTATGCTCTTAATGATACTTGGATGCTCAAAAGGCGAAGCGCGAACGCGGGCAAAACTAGTGACTAAGAAATAATTGGCGAGACTGGCAGAAGGGAAGAAAAAGATTTCTTCCGGGTGCGCGTTGATTAGGCGCGCCACCTGTTCGCGGGCGCGCAGAATTACAGCGGAAGCGTGGCGCGACTCCTCGTGCAGACCGTTTGGGTTGCCATAGATCTGCATGGTTTGGAGCGCGGCGGCGCGCGCCTCCGGGAGGAGGGGAGCGCCGGCATTATAGTCTAAGAAAAGGCGTTCGCTCATTCGGTGCTCACAACCTCACCACCCTTTAAGCGTAATAGCCGCTGGTTTTTGCTGCCGCGGAACTTAAGCGTCAGATCGCGCTGGGCCAAGATAAACTCGCCTTCAATAATCGCGTCAAGCTCACAGGCCAGCTCCCACATTTTGGGTGTGGCGCCGTCTCTGCCGTGTTTGATGTCGTCTAGCTTGAAGCCAGAGAACGCCCAAACGTCCCAGCCCATCTCCTCTTTGGCAAAGCGGACTAGCTCTAGCGCCGCCTCGGCTTGCCACATCGGTTCGCCGCCGCTTAGAGTAAGCCCGGCCTGCCCGCGGAAAGTGCGAAGCTTGCTTTTGACATAGTCGGTGTCAACCTCTACGCCGGCGTTAAAATCCCACGATTCCGGATTATGACACCCCTTACATTTTCGTCTGCAACCTTGGAACCAAACCACTGCGCGGAGGCCGTCGCCGTCCACAATACTGTCTCGGACGACGGGACCTGCCATGCGCATCTTGTGGTTGGCCATTTAACCTAGACCTTTCCGGCCATTTTTTCTTGTTGTTTCTTAGCTATCTCTTGCTCCACCTTGACCGAGTGCTTGACGCGGGCTTTTTCTTCGGACTTTTTGGCGTCGTTCCAGCGCTCTAGGGAGCCGGCCAAGTAACCGGTAATGCGGCGGAGTCGTTCAAAGCCGACGCCGTCCTCCCATTCTTTGCGATTGCAGGATGGGCAGATGTCGCCCGGGATGACGCCAGAGAAGCCGCAGACCGGGTCGCGGTCAACCGGGTGATTGATGGAGCCGTAGCCGATGCCGGCTTCTTTCATGTAGCGGATAATGGTCTCAAACGCGTCAAGGTTGCGGCTGGCGTCGCCGTCCAGCTCAATATAGGTGATGTGGCCGGCGTTGCAGAGTGCGTGGTAGGGCGCCTCAATGTCAATCTTGTCAAAGGCGGCGATGTCTTGGTAAACCGGGACGTGATAGGAGTTGGTGTAAAACTCGCGGTCGGTGACGCCGGGGATGACACCGAACTCCTTGGCGTCAATCGCGGTAAAGCGGCCGGCGATGCCCTCAGCCGGTGTAGCAAGCAGGGTAAAATTGAGGTTGTGCTTTTTAGATAGTTGATCAATACGATCGCGCATATGGCCGATAATCTCTAGGCCCAGCTCTTGCGACTCTTTGTCCTCGCCGTGGTGCTTGCCCTCCATGGCGGTGAGCGCCTCAGCAAGGCCGATAAAGCCCATACTCAAGGTGCCGTGCTTGATAACATCGCGGAGTTTGTCGTTAGGACCGAGTTTGTCGGAGCCGAACCAGTTGCCTTGACCCATCATGAAAGGGAAGTTCTTGACGGTTTGATTGCCTTGGAACTCAAAACGCTCCAGCATCACGCCGGCGGCTTTGTCAATCTCAGCGTCAAAATCTTTGTAGAACTTGTCCCAGTCGGCCTCTTTGCGGGCACCGGTCGCGATGCCGTTTCTGAGGGCAATACGAACTAGGTTAACGGTGCAGAACGAACAGTTGCCGCGGCCGCTGACCTTATTATTGGACTCGGGGAATATGCTGGCGTAAACGCGGGTGCGGCAGCCCATATAGGTAACCTCGGAGTCGTAGTCGCCTTTTTTGTAGCCTTTGATGTTGAACGGAGCGTCCAAAAAGGCGAAGTTAGGGAAGAGACGCTTGCTGGAAACTTCCATGGCGCGGCGGAAGAGGTCGTAATTGGGCTCGCCGGGGTTGTAGTTGATGCCCTCTTTGACTTTGAATACCGAAATCGGGAAGATTGGCGTCTCGCCTTTGCCCAGACCATTCATGGCGGCGTCAAGGAACTTGGCCGATACAAGGCGGCCGGCATCGGAGGTGTCGGTGCCGAAATTGATACTGGTAAACGGAACTTGGGCGCCGGCGCGGCTGTGCATGGTATTGAGGTTGTGGACAAAGCCCTCCATCGCCTGCATGGTCTGGTGGTCGGTGTCAACGATCGCCTCGGTAAAAATAACCTCTGGTACGTCTTTTAAGTGCTTTTTGTAATCTAGTTTAGCAAGCGCTTTTTCGTCCAAGGCGACATTTTGGCCGGTAAAGTTATTGTATTTAATGATGTTCTTTTTGACGCTCTTTTTGTAGGTTTTGTTGACGCCGTGCGCCATAGCGTAGTCAAAGTTAGGGATAGACTGGCCGCCGTGCTGCTCGTTTTGGTTGGCTTGGAGCAAGATGGCGGCGAGGGCGGCGTAGGAGCCGATGGAGTTTGGCGTGCGGAGGTGGCCGTGGCCGGTATTAAAACCGTCTTTGAACATCTTGATTGGGTCGGTTTGGCAACAAGTGGTGGTGCCGGTAGCCCAAAAGTCCATGTCGTGAATGTGGATTTCGCCGTTGTCGTGGGCGCGGGCGTATTCGGGCTTCATGAGAAACATTTTGGCGAATTCTTTACTGCCTTCGGCGCCGAACTGGAGCATCTTGCCCATGGCGCTGTCGCCGTCCACATTGGCGTTGCCGCGCTTGACGTCGCTGTCCTCGGTCGCTTTGGCGATGGCGATGGTCTTGTAGGTTTGCATTAGCTTGGTCTTGGCGTTACGGACCATATTCCGCTCTTGGCGGAAAGTAATATACTCTTTGGCGGTTTTTTTGAACTTGCTTTCTAGCAGGACTTCTTCTACCAGGTCTTGGAGCTGCTCCACACTAGGGATCTTCTCTTTAATTGTGGCATCGGCCTTGGCCAAGACCTTGGCGCCAAGCTCCTCGGCCTTTTTTAGATCAAATTCCTCTGTAACCGCCGCAGCTTTCTGAAGAGCGCCCACGATCTTCTCGGGATTGAACTTTACAACTTTGCCGTCGCGCTTTCTAACTGACTTAAACATATACCTCCTTAGTTATGTTGTTTTATTTTTGGTGTAAATTTTAACCCTAGATATAGCGTGGTTATGCTTAAAACGCTAAATCTAGTGTTCTATATTTAGTATAGGACGCTATATATGCTTATGTCAAGCCTTTTTTGCTATTGACATTAAGAATGTTTATGATTTTTCGGTTTCGTACTCTGTACGCCCAGAGCTGACGCTCTGGTCGTCGCTGTGGAAGCGCTCGTGGACTTCTTTTAAGTGCTGGTCGGTCAAATGGGTGTAAACTTGGGTGGTAGAAATATCGGAATGGCCGAGCAAGCCCTGGACAGAACGGATGTCGGCGCCGTTCATCAGGAGGTCGGTGGCAAAGGAGTGGCGCATGGTATGCGGGCTGACGTGCTTGGTGATGCCGGCGAGCTTAGCGTATTTTTCTACTAGGCGCTGGACCGAGCGGGCAGTGAGGCGGCCGTCGTCATTGGTGCCTCGGTTAGCGGACTGGTTGATAAAGAGGGCGGGCGAACTGTCTAGGCGCATGGCAAGATAAAGCGAGATGGCCTCAGCGGCTTGGTTGGAGATGTAAACCGGGCGATCCTTTTGGCCTTTGCCGCGGACGATAAACTCGCGCTTGTCCAAGTTGATTTGGTCGCGGTTAAGGCTGACGAGCTCGGACACGCGAAGCCCGGCAGAAAAAAGCAAAGCGATGAGCGCCGCGTCGCGTTCGGCGGTTTTGGCGTCGGGCGGGATGGCGGCGAGGATTTGCTCCACCTCGTCCACATGCAAGAAAGAGACTTGTGGTTTGGCGACCTTGGGCAGGTCAACATTGGCGGCGTCTAGGCTCTTAATCTCGCGGCGGGCAAGGTATTTCAAGAATACGCGCAAGGCGATAAGATGGTAGCTTTGGGTGCGCGGGCTGAGCGTGCGCTTTTGCTCATCTTGGTAGCGGTTAAGCCAGAGGCGGTATTTACGGATGGTCTCAAGAGTGATATCGCCGACCTTCATGTCGTCCGAGAACTCAACAAAGCGGTCTAGGTAGAGCCGGTAATTCTCGGCGGTTTTGACGCTGCGGCCGCGCTCTACCTCTAGGAACTCCACGAAATCGGTGCTTAGATCACTTAGATACATGGATACATTATACATTAATTAGCGGAGGCATACCTGCCGCGCCACCCCCCACATACATTTAGTAGCCTAATAGTATGGTGCGGTGGCCCCAGCGGCCGGCGGTGGGAGTGCCGGTGTTGCGGCCAGATGCCGAAACATCAGCACCCGGATTGTCCGTGCTGCCGCCACGAATCTGCCAAGCAGCCGTAGAATGCGGGTTTTCAGCGTAGCCACCGCGCCAACCACCATTATTGCCGGCGAGCGAGGTGCTGGTGACTTCTGCCACACTAGAGCCGAAGAAGAGAGGCTTATTAGCGAGACCGCCAATCCTAGTAGCCATCACATCATCTACGCCGAGTTGGGTGAGGGAGGCGAGGCGGAACGCATAGAGAAGGCCACCCCACTTGGATTCTTTTTGGGGTGGCTTAGGATGCTCTATAAATCGGCGTTTTTGGATTAAGCCGTTTTGTCAATTTCGTTAATGACGCGAAGCAGGGAGTCGGCTTTTTTGCTATCGTCCGCGATACCCTTGGTTGCCTCGTAGGCTACTTCCAGCATGCCGCCGTCTTTGGTGACATCATAGACGCGCATGGTTAGTTCAAACTTCTCGTCTGCTGGTAATTTGACCGAACCGATGATTGGGCGGAGGTCCGCCAAGACATCGTTTTTGACTCGGTTTAGGTCGCCGCTTGGGGCCGGTGCTTTAATCTCCATTTTTTGCTTCTCCTCGTTTTTTGGTGCTTCAACTTCTGCTTTTGGCTCTTCGTGCTTTTCGCCTTCCTCTTGAAAATCGTCGTCGTCCATTGACATGCCGCCGTTAGCGATACCGGCCAACGCGCGCTCTAGTTCTGCTTCTTCATTATCCATCTCCACCCTTTCTTCTCTCTATATTAGTTTTAGTTTAACACAAGCGTTTTGGCAAGTCAAGACTTTAGCCGCGGATTTTCTGCGAGATGATGTCTAGCAGCCCGGTGTTGGCCGCGACTTCTGGCAGCTTGTTTGCTAGAAGCTTGGTTAGCTTCTTGGGGTCAAAATCTTTAGCCGGGAACTGCAAGACAGCTTGTTCTTTAAAGCGCTTTTTGGGGGTGAAGTTGATGCTGATTGGTTTGCCA
>WRKS01000002.1 GCA_009778015.1 Candidatus Saccharimonadota bacterium | reverse complement strand
AAGTTCTTACGGTTATATTGGTTTTCTTTTGAAAAAGAAAACCGCCTAAGAAAACTTAGTTATAAAAATCAATCCAGAGTGAATCCGACTTGATTTTTGCAAGATAGTATGATACAATAGGGGTAAGAAGAGATCTTTGGAGGTAGACAGTGGGCTACTTTTATGGAGCGGGTATCCGCCGAAATTATATAAATAATATCATGAGAGAGAATAAAAGGAGAAAAGTAAATAGTGGAAAACGATAAACAGAGAATGCAAAGAATGCAGAGGTTACGCGAGGAGCGATTAAAACAGGTTGCCAAAAAGCGCGAGATGAAAGAGGCTGGCGTGGCAACAAACGGCAACGGCAAGAACGCTCGCGGAGCGGCCCATGGCATGCCTAAAAAGGACCGTTACCAGCAACTGAAGCAACAAAACGAGCAGGCCCGAGTGCGCAACGAGGAGCGTCGTCGGATGCTCGGCGTATCTAGCCGCGCCGGCGAGGTAACCCGCGCGCAACGGATGAAGTCGCAAGACGTGGTGGCGCAAGCCAGCCAGCATCATATTGGTGTGCCGGTCAATAAATCGCGTTATAATGGCACGAACGGGCGGCAGCTAGAGCCGAGGTTCGCCAAAAACGTGCCGCGAGACCCAGATGCGGTAAGAATTGTGCCGCTGGGCGGTCACGGCGAAATCGGCATCGGTAAAAACATGACCATGATTGAGTACAAAGACGAAATTATTATTATTGACATGGGAGTGCTGTTTGCCAACGACGATTACCCGGGTGTTAACTACTTGACTGCCAGCACCAAATATCTAGAGGACAAAATGGACAAGGTGAAGGCGATTTTGTTTACCCACGCCCACTTGGACCACATCGGCGGCACACGGCATATTTTGCCGCGGTTTAATCCGATGACGCCGGTTTATGCGACCGAGTTTACAATAAATATGATCAAAAAGCAAATGAGCGAACTGCCGGAGCCGCCAGACACTAACTACCAGATTGTGGATCCGTTTGCGCATAAAGAGATTAAGTTGTCGCAGAACCTCTCGGTGGAGTTTGTGCATGTGCTGCACTCTATTCCAGGGTCGGCGGCGCTGGTAATCCGCACACCGAATGGGGTGGTTTTATACATGGGCGACTGGCGGTTTGAAAACAACCCGGTGGCCAAACAGTTTGACATGCCACGGCTGGAAGAAATCGCCAAGACCGAGAAAATCGCGCTGATGGTAAACGAGAGCACTAACATTGACAGTCCGGGCACGCATCCTTTTTCGGAGTTTGATATTGCCGAGAACATGGGCCGCGCGATGGACCGCGCCAACGGACGCTTGATTATTTCCTGCTTCTCGTCTCAAGTCGTGCGCATGCAATTGATTCTGGACGAGGCGGTAAAACGCGGCAAAAAGGTGGCGTTTGCCGGATTCTCTATGATCAATAACGTGGAGGTGGCGCTGCGCAGCCGTCAGATCAGGGTGCCAAAAGACACCGTGATGAAGATGGAGGACATCGTCAAAATCCCGGAAGAAAAATCGGTGATTGTTTGCACTGGTTCGCAAGGCGAATTAAATGCGGTGTTAAACCGGATGGTCTCGGGCGAGCATAAGCATATTAAGATTAAGCCGACCGACACAATTATCTTTAGCAGTAACCCGATTCCGGGTAACGAGCCGCACGTAACAGCGACAGTTTCGGGGTTGATGCGCGAAGGGGCCGAGGTAATCCAAAACGGCAAGGGGCACATCCATGGCTTGGGGCCGCTGCACATCTCGGGCCACGCCTACTTTGACGACCACGTTAAATTGGTGCAGACGCTGAAACCGCTAAATTACCTGCCGAATCACGGCGAGTTCTATATGCTGGAGCACAATGCCGAGATGGCAGAAAACATTTGCGGCATTCCGCACGACCGGATTCTGGTAGTTGACGACGGCGATATCGTGGAGTTAGACAAAAACCAGCGAATGAAAAAGGCCGGCCGAATGCCAGTGGCTTCGGAATTGTGGGACGACGCTGGGCATATCGTGAGCGAGGCTGTAGTCAAAGACCGGATTCACATCTCTACCGAGGGTATTTTTGTGGTGGTCTTGACCTTTTCGCGCAAGACCGGCAAGCTGATCAAGTCGCCAGATGTGATTAGCCGCGCCTTTATTTATATTGACGACTCAGAGGAGCTGATTGGTAAAGTGCGGCACTATATCCGGACCAAGACCGAAAAAGGCGTTAATATGAACAAGTTGGACGCGCTGAAAACCGAGCTAAAAGAAGACGTTTCGCACATTTTGTTTGACGCGACCGGCCGCACGCCGATTGTGTTAATTGCGACGAATTATATTTAGCCCATTTTTTTGGGGGGCAAAAGCCCATAGCCCCCTTGGTTGATTCGGACTTGCGGGCTTTTGCCCCCACATACATTTAGTAGCCTAATAGTATGGTGCGGTGGGAGGCGAAGAAATAGGCTAGTGCGGTCTGACCGTGGAAAGCAAAAATACCCGAGCCTGACTCGTATTCCGCCTCGCTGCCTCGCAACCACCACGGTTGTGTTGCCACGATAGAACGAGTGCGGTCGTCGTTCCAGCCTAAGCGATCAAATACATCGGCAGTTGGGGTGCTGACTAGTTCTGATGTGCCTGAGCCAAAGAACAGAGTGTTCTGTGCGAGACCACCGTTAGATATAGACATATTATTCGTCACGCCGAGTTGGAGGGTTAAGATTGCTGGGTCGCTAGCCACTCAAGGTAGGCGGTAGAAAAGTTGCCGATATCGCCGTCTAGGACGCGCTCGGCGTCGGTTTCTTCGTATTTGGTGCGAGTGTCTTTGACGAGCGTGTAGGGGTGCAAGACGTAATTGCGGATTTGGCTACCCCAGTCGGCGGATTTGCCGGCGCGAAGCGAGTTGAGGTTCTCGGCGTGCTGTTCTTGTCTGAGCTGCTCTAGCCGGGCGGCGAGAATCTTAAAGGCGAGCTCTTTGTTCTTGAGTTGCGAGCGCTCGTTTTGGATGGCGACGACGGTATTGGTGGGGAGGTGGGTGAGGCGGACGGCGCTGTCGGTCGTGTTGACGGATTGGCCGCCTTTGCCGCCGGAGCGGTAAATATCTACCCGAACGTCTTTGGGGTCAATTAGGGTTTCAGGGCTTTCTATAATTGGCAAGACTTCAACCAAGGCAAAGCTGGTTTGGCGCAGGTTGTCGGCGTTAAATGGGGAGAGGCGGACCAGCCGGTGCGTGCCGTGGTCGCTTTTGAGTTGGCCGTAAGCATAATCGCCAGCGACGTCTAGAACGCTGGTTTTGACGCCGGCTTCCTCGCCCGCGACGCGTTCAATTTGGGTCGGCTTCATGCCGTTTTGCTCAAAGAAGCGTAGATACATGCGTTCTAGCATGGCGGCAAAATCCATTGCCTCGGTGCCGCCGACGCCGGCGGTGATACGCAGAATCGCGTTGCCGGAGTCGTAGTCGCCGTTGTAAAGCAGGTGCTTTTTGAGCTCGTTATATTGGGCGATGGCAGATGCTAAATCGGCCGCCAGTTCTTGAGCTTCGGCCTCGCTGGCATTGTGCCCGAGCATCAAATCAAGTTCTACCAAGTCGGTGACTTTGGTATCCAGTTTGGTCCAAGGTTCGGTGATTTTTTTGAGGCTGGATAATTCGGCTACCGTCTTTTCGGCGGCCTCTTGATCGCTCCAGAAATCGGGGCGCGCCATCTCTTGCTCAATCTCGGCGAGGCGAGCTTGTTTATCGCTAATCTTGAGGGTCTGCAAGGCCGATTTGATTTGATCGTGGAGTTCGGTTATTTTCATAGCTTGTTGACCTCTATGACGAATTCCTCGGCGGATAGCCCGGGGACGGCAGGAACAAAGAGCACCACATCGCCATCTTGGGCGAGGATGCTGGCCAGCGCCGTGGCATCGGTCAGCGAGTCGGCATGGTCTATTAGCGGGTCGCCAACCATGGATTCGGCGCGGTAGGGTGAGCTGCCGGCGACCGGGATGATGACTTGGCGTTTGACCAAGTTGGCCTGGAACTCGCGAGCCGAGATGATAATTGGTTTGTTAAAGGTGCGGACTGAAACGACGGCTAGTTCGGGAGTGGTGGAGATACTGTCGTCGTAATAGCGGACGCCGTTTACCTCGCGGATAAAATCCAAGTGGTGGGGGAGCTCGTTGAAATCGGCCAGCGCACGCTGGATTAGTTCGGCCTTAAAGCGAAAGGCGGTGGCGGTCAGCGCGGCGGCCGCGGCGCTCTCGTGTTGCCAATTGCCAACGACTTGCAAGGGCGGCAGGCTAAACGGCAGATCATCGGGGAAGGCGTGCTTGTTTTTGGCGAGGCTGCGATTGGCGAGGGCGTAAGAATTGAGGTCACGGCCGAGGAAAAAGGTGGTCCCGGCGACCAGGTGGGTGGAGCGGACGGCGGCGATGTTGGTGTTGGGGTCGGTGGTCTCGCCGATGACGAGATAGGGGAGATTGACCGCCAAGTTGGCCAGTTGCTCATCAGACAATATATATAGCACAATGTCAATGTTAGAGATGTCGTTGAGGACATCCATGTCGCGATAAATTTGGTGCGCCGGGTCGGCGGCCGCGGCGACAAGATGAACCTTGTCGTCTAGAGCGGTAGTGGCAAAATAAGTGTTAAAAATCTGCGCCAGCATGGCCGCGGTGGTCTTGCTGTTGTGTCCAGCAATCGCGATGACGGCGGCGGGGCAGTTCTGAAAGAAGATTTTACTATCCACTAGTCCTCGCCTCAGTTTGCAGTTTTTCTAGTTTTTGACCGAGATCGTCAATTAGCTTTTTGTCGCGTTTCTTGCCGACAGCTACAAAGGCCAGTTTGCCGTGCTCTAGAAACTCGGCGGCGATTGTCTGCATGGTGCGTTTGGTAACGGCTTGGATGCGTTCTTGCATGCGGTCGTAATCGTCAATCTCGCCGTAATTGACATAGCGGCCGGTATAAAAATTGCCGGTTTGAGCGACGGTTTGACCCTGCATTTGCAAGCGGCCGAGGGCATAGCTGTGGTTGGCTTTAACTTCGTCCTCGGAGATTTCGCCTTCCGCGACCTTTTTTAGTTCGCGGGTGATGATGGCAAAGAGTTTCTCCATGGTCTCTGGGTTGGCCTCGCCGCCAAAGTCCCAGCTGGCGTTTTGTTGGCCCAACTGGGTCTCGGAAAAGATACCATAAACCAGGCCTTTGCGCCTGGCCTCGCCGAAAATGCGGCTACTCATGGTGCCGTTAAGCAAGTGGTTTAGGCCGCTCATGGCGTCGGATTCTTTGCTTTCTAGGCGGCGCGGCAAGACGAGTGAAAAACCAAACGAGACATTGCTGGCGTCGGCGCGCTGGATTAGCTCGGGGGTGTTGGCGTTGTAGTTATCCACCGGGAAGGGGAGCTCTAGGCCTTCGGCAAATTTGGCGGTCTCCAGCAACTCCAAAATGCGGGCGGTGCGGCTAGTAAAGTTGCCGGTGATGACAAAGCGGAGGTTGCGCGCCGTGTGGGTCTTTTTGTAGTGGGCCCAGACGTCGTCTAGGGTAATATTGGGCAGAGTTTTGAGGCGGTCTTGCAAGGTGAGGACTTGCTCGCCGATGCGGGTTTGCAGCTCGGGCCAGAGGAGGCGCATGTAGTCGTTGAGGTAGCCGGTCAGTTCGGACTTGATATTGCCGAGTTCAGCTTGGAGCTCGGTCTCGTTGAACTTGGGCTCGGCGATAGAGAGGAGCTGGAGGTCTAAAATGCGCTCCCATTCAAAATCGGCGCACTCGGCAGAGTAGCAGACGAGGTTGTCCGAGGTGTAGGCATTGTGGTAGGCGCCGTTTTGAGTGAAGTCGTTTTCAAACTCGGTTTGGTTTTTGTGGCGGGCGTTGGCGCCAAACGCCATGTGTTCTAGGAGATGCGCGACCTCGTAAACCTCGGGTTTGGCAAAGCGAAACCCGGCGCGGAATAGAAACTGAAAATTCATCACGGTCGCGTCTGGGATATGGATGAACAAACCCTTGGCGCCGTTCTTTAGTTTTACCTCTTTAACTGTATGTTTCATATAGACCCTTTGGTGTTATTATATCATACTAGGAGAAAGCTAAATACCTTTGCAAAAACCCACTACCTTTGCAAAAATCAGAAAAATGTGTTATACTCTACCGAATGGGACTAAATACGTTTAAGATTATTGCGGATATCCAGAGCGGCATTGACGCTGCCAGCGTTGGCGGCGATTTGTCGGCCGGCGTTGTGACGATTGAAAGCTTGATGGAGTTGATACTGAACATCTTGACAACTTTAGTCGGTGCGCTGGCGGTCATGTATATCGTGATTGCCGCTATCAAATATATTATCAGCGGTGGAGACGAGAAAAAGGTCGCGAACGCCAAAAATACCTTGCTTTACGCTATTGTTGGGTTGGTTGTCGCGATTGCGGCTCGCCTTATTATTGGCTTGGTGCTAAACGCTCTCAACTTGGGCGGCACTAGCGGTGTTACCGGCTAATTGCTCGGCGGGTGCGGGTGTTGTTACTGGCGCGCTTGCTGGTGCTGGTACGCTTGCTGGTGCGGGTGCGGCCGCTGGTGTTGACGCGATGACTTGGGGAGCTGGAGCTAGCGGGCCGGCTACTTCGGGGACAACGGCTGTCGCTGCTGCGGTGGCTGCTGCCGCCTCGGGAGCCGGGGCGCCGCCGGCCATGGCCAAGGCGTTTTGCTCGTGCATATATTGCTCCTCGGACAAGCGAGGGAAGCGTAGATAAAAGACCGAGCCGCGCCCAACTTGACTCTCGGCGTAGAGCTTGCCGCCCATCGCTTCGGCGCGTTGCGCCGCGATAAACAACCCTAGACCCGAACCGCCTTGCTCGCGCGTGTCGGTGTTATCCACTCGGTAGAACTTTTGGAAAACATGCGGCAAATCGGCTTGCGGGATACCGATACCGGTGTCGCGCACGGTTACGACCACCTCGTGTTCGTTGCCGACCGCTGAAACATCTATACGACCGCCGGCTGGCGTATACTTGAACGCGTTTTCTAGGAGTTGATTAACGATTTCGCGTAAAAAGTTGGGGTCAATTTTGGCGTAAAGCAGCTGTTTGATGCGCGTTTGGCTAGTGGCCGACATCGGCACCGAATCCAGAGACAGCACCTGCTGTTTTTGCATCGCCACGGGGATGGCGTGGGCCGCGATATCGGACAGTGCCGACCCGACCTCAAGCGCTTGAAACTGCGGCGTCATCTGGTGATCGGACAATTTGGTGGTGTCTAACAGCTGCTGTAAGAGCGTGCCGAGGTGTGTCGTGGCGCTATGTGCTTTGGTGACGTAATCTTTGGCGCGGGCATCTAGTGTGGCGTTATTGGGGTCAAGGGCGATACTGAGGTAGCCCTCAATCGCCGCCACCGGGGTCCGCATCTCGTGCGAGGCGGTAGAGACAAACGCAAGCTGCTCGTGGCTCTCACGCACCTCATCGGTGATATCACTATAGACGACAATAATCGCGTCGTCGTCTTGGGAATATGTGACATGGAGCGAAATGGGGACACGGGATTTTTGCTCTTGGTTAAACAGCTTGAGCGTTCGACTGGCAAAGTTGGTGCTTTTGGTGAGAGCCGTGCGAATCGGGTTGTCGTTGTCCGGGATTGCGTTGTCGGCGGCGTCAAAAAGCGTTATTACGCTGGAATAGTTAAGCCCAACCGCATCGCTCGTGAGCGCAAAGCCGGCGAGCCTTAAGGCCGCGGGGTTGACTAGCCTGATGTTGCCAAAGCGGTCTAGCGCCATCACGCCATCGGTAATCGCGTTGACTACGGAGCTTGCCGGAATGGTTGGCGCGCCACCGGCGCCGCTGACGACGGCGCTTGTGCTGGGAATCGGTTTGGTTGATTCTGCCGCTTGCCCGGTTTTTTGCTTTTTGCCAGTGTTACCTATAGGGGTGGTCATAGCTGTTTTGATTTTCTGAAATAAATTCATATTGTTATTATATCACGCTCATGGTAAAATAGAAGTATGAAGAGGCGACAAAAGAGCGCGAAGGCGCTAAGGGTGTGGTGTATCGTATTAGCAGTTCTACTAATTGGGGCGAGCGGCACTTGGTTCTTGGCTCATCGCAATGGTTGGTGGTTTTACAATGAGGCTTACCTAGAGCGTAAGCTGAGCGATCTGGCGCACAACTATTTTGCCGATTATCGCGAGCGGATTATTACCGAGAGCGGTGTGGAGGCTGCGACCGAGGCGCTGAGGCGGCTAGAGGACAACGGCGGCTTGGTGATTGCGCTTGGCGATATGTTTGTGGGGCGGAACGCCGACAAAACCGAGCTGCGCGAACGTTTCCTAGAGAAATCCGGCTGCGACAAGCGACAAACTTTGGCTAATATCGTCCCGCGCGAGCCTTATGGCGCCACGGATGTGGAAGTTTCGGTCAAACTCTCCTGCCGCGACTAGGCTTTGGCCGAGGCTGGTTCTTTGTTGCGACTAGTTTTTGTCTGCTAGGTATGGACCTATGGTGGGGCGGGGTGGTATAATGACGCAAATAGGAGGTATATGGAAAAGATTTTAGAGATGTTGCAGGGTGTGTTTTATATCGCGACCGAGGATGGCGACCAGCCGCGCGTCCGTCCGTTTGATGGGGCGGCGCTGATTGATAACAAGATTTATATTGAGACGCTGGCGAAAAAGAACGTCTCTCGGCAGTTGCTGCAAAACCCGAAGTGCGAGATTTATACCATGGGCGATTTTGGTTCGGTGCGGCTTTCGGCGACGGCTCGGCTGGTGGATGGCGAGGAAAAGGACCAGGCGATACCGGCCATCGGCAAATACCACGAGGGGGAACTAGACGGAATCGCGATTTTTGCGCTAGAGAATATCTTGGCGGTTGTTAGCGACCGCAATGGTGAAATCAGCGAAATTACGACTTAGTCTCGCGCCGATTTTGGGGTTGTGGTGTTTGGGAGCTGCGATGTCCTGGAGCCGCGGTGTCTTGGAACCATGGTATAATAGTATGTATGTTTGATTTAATGAGCCCTTATCAGCCCGCCGGTGATCAGCCGAAGGCGATTGAGGCTTTGGGCAAGGGTCTCAAGCGTTACCGCGAGCAGACTTTGCTGGGCGTGACTGGCTCGGGCAAAACTTTTACGATGGCTAACGTGATTAAAAACTACGGCCGCCCGACGCTGGTTTTGGCGCACAACAAAACGCTGGCCGCGCAATTATTCGCCGAGTTTAAGGAGTTCTTCCCTAATAACGCTGTGCATTATTTTGTCTCTTACTTTGACTACTACCAGCCCGAGGCCTACATCGCGGCCTCCGACACCTATATAGAAAAAGACAGCGCCATCAACGACGAGATAGAAAAAATGCGCCACGCCGCAACCGCCGCCTTGCTCACGCGCGAGGATGTGATTGTGGTGGCGTCTGTCTCGTGTATCTACGGCATCGGCGACCCGAGCGACTACGAGGATATGTCGCTCCTTTTAAAGGTTGGCGACGAGCGGCCGGTGCAATGGTTAGTCAAATTCTTGACAAATATCTTGTATCACCGAAACGATATTGACTTTAAGCGTGGCACTTTTCGCGTTAAAGGCGATGTGATTGACATTTACCCGGCGGGCGAGGAGCGGGCGATACGGGTGGAGTTGAATTTTGACACGATTGAAAAGCTCAAACTGATTGACCCGCTAACCGGCAAAACGGTCGGCGAATATAATGAGCTGTTTTTGTTCCCTAATTCGCACTATGCTACGCCAAAAGAAAAGGTCCAAACCGCGACCGAACGGATCCGCGCCGAGTTCAAAGAGCGCCATGAATACTTTTTGAAGCATGGGCGCCATTTGGAGGCGGAGCGGCTTGCTCAGCGCACTAAATACGACTTGGAGATGCTGGAGGAAACTGGGTTTGTCAAGGGGATTGAAAACTACTCGCGTCATCTATCGGGCCGCGAGGAAGGCGTGCCGCCAAGCACGCTGATAGACTATTTCCCGGAGGATTTTTTGCTGTTTGTGGACGAGAGCCACATGACGATGCCGCAAGTGCGTGGCATGTATAACGGCGACCGCGCGCGCAAGCAGAATCTGGTGGATTACGGGTTTCGTTTGCCGTCGGCGCTTGACAACCGGCCGCTCAAATTTGACGAGTTTTACCAAAAGATTAACAAGGTGATTTTTGTCTCGGCGACGCCAAGCGAGTTTGAGCTGGGAGTTTCGCCCGAGCCGGTGCGGCAAGTGGTGCGGCCAACCGGGCTCTTGGACCCCGAGATTGTTGTCCGTCCGATTCGTAATCAAGTGGACGATTTGGTAGAGGAGGTGGACAAGCGGGTGGCAGCTGGTGAGCGGGTGTTGGTAACTACGCTAACCAAAAAGATGGCCGAGGATTTGAGTATTTATTTGCAAGAGCTGAAAATCAAAACCGCCTACTTACACTCGGACGTTAACACGCTGGAGCGCTCGGATATTTTGCGCGACTTACGGACCGGCGTTTACGATGTATTGGTCGGGATTAACTTGCTGCGTGAGGGGTTGGACTTGCCGGAAGTGTCGCTGGTTGCGATTCTGGACGCTGACAAAGAAGGCTTTTTAAGGAGTGAGTCGGCGCTGATTCAGACGATTGGCCGCGCCGCGCGCCACCTCAATGGTAAGGTGATTATGTATGCCGATAACATTACCGATAGTATGGCGAAGGCGATTCAGGAGACCGAGAAGCGACGCGCCGTCCAGCAAGAATACAATGATAAGCATGGGATTACGCCGGAGGGGATTAGCAAGAATATCACGGAGGGTCTCCGTGCTGTGGCACCGAAAAAGAACGAACCGACCAAACTTGATTTGCGCAAGGTGCCGAAGAGCGAGCTTAAAGAAATGATCCACGAGCTAACCGGCCAGATGCAGATGGCCGCCGCCGAGCTTCGGTTTGAGGACGCCAGCAAGTTGCGCGATCAAATCCGCGAGTTGGAGGGGGCGGAGTAATGCTTGACAAATGTCTAAATAATTGTATGGCAACAGACGTCATGTTATCACACGATATATAAGCTGCCTTGCACCAACTACACTTATCACATTATCCTTATTCCCCAACCATCAATTTCAACTCGGCGTGAATGATATTAACGCCATACCTATTGGTGGCTTAGCCAATAAATCTCAGTTCTTTGGCTCCAATACGGCAGAAACTCTTGGGTCCACTACAGCTGCCAACGGTGGTTGGAACGAAGACCGTGCCGAATCTCCCCAATCATCCAACCCGTGGGCTATGTTTGGCGGACAATCGCCAAGCGCTACAGCTGGTAATGGTGCTGGTATGTTTGCCTTCGCTCGCTTTCCAGGTAACATCCAGGTTACTGTCTCCCACCGCACCATACTATTAGGCTACTAAATGTATGTGGGGATGCTATAATACTCTTATGGAGCGACCTTCTAATGATAAGTTCTCAGATGAACTGCTGTACGCAAGCCAAAAAAATCAGTTTGCGATATGGAAAATAGTATTAGGGGCCCGGGTGATAATAGCGGTTGCTGCCGTAATATCTATTATACTTCTGTATCAACATGGGGATTGGGGGCCTACCGGCCTTGGCACAGCCCTTCTGGTCTTTATTGTACTGCCAACCATAATCATCTCCCAGATTATTGGTATTGATGATATTAAGTGCAGTAAGAGTAGGGTTAGGCCTAGTGCCAAAAAGGCTGCTGCTGTAAAGCTTAATCAAGTTATTGTGTTAATTGTTGCTTCGGCTATTCTTATCGCCGCCAGCGTTGCAGGGCTGCGAGTTCTTTTCATCTAACCCCCCACATACATTTAGTAGCCTAATAGTATGGTGCGGTGGGAGAGATGGTTAGCCGTATCACCGTTAGCTCCAATCTTAGCCCACAAGCCTGCTACAACGCTATTACCTCCCGACTGAGAGCCCCATCTAAACCATGGAGCAGTTGAAACAGCTGTATAGTTATCGTCTCCATTCCAACTGCCATTCTGATGGTCTATGGCGATAGTTTCTGATACGGCATCACCCAGAAACCGAGAGTTATTGGCTAAGCCGCCATTTCTGATCGCACTTACGTCGTTCACGCCGAGTTGGCCAACTCGGCGTGGATGACCTTGGTGCCATATGGGGAGGCAGCTTAGCTAATAATTCTAGATTCCTCGGTTCGGCGACAGCCGAAGTCACCTCGTACCCGGCACTAATACAAGGTGGCTGGAACAATAACCGAGCTAGCACTATGAATTCTACCATGCCGTGGCATAATCGTGGTGGGATCTCTGGCGATAATGATTATAACAGCGGGATATTTGCTTTTGCTCGCCAAGACGCAGCTCCTAACCCGCAACGCTCCCACCGCACCATACTATTAGGCTACTAAATGTATGTGGGGTAGCACTGGTGCATCATCACACGAAATATCAAAATTGCTATAGTGGTTTTATAGAAAACTCTGGGTTGGTGCATCGGGGCATATCAAAGCTCCAAAATGCCCGGAGCAGAGCCATCAAAGAGCCGTTAAAAGCCCTGCTTATGATCCCTGGACAGCAGAAAACCCCTATTTATAGGGGTTTTCTGGCGGTAGGGGTTTTCTGGCGGTTTGAGCTTCTATCAAAGGTGTAGTCTTAATATGGCAACAGACGTCACGTTTGATAGAAACATACCCTTCGTTTTACATTAGAACTTCCGACTATATTACTATCCGGTATCCTAACATATCGTGTGATGATGCACCAACCCCCGAATAACCGGGTTATGACTGTCTGGCCACTTGTATTGGATCATAGCTATGCTTAACCCCCACATACATTTAGTAGCCTAATAGTATGGTGCGGTGGGAGGCTTGATTGTTGGCGACGCCTGCGATGCCCCCAAATGCAAATACACCGGCAAAGTCCGCGAAATTTGAAGGCGCACCACGGTATGACCAAGGAGCTGCTGGACGAGTAGAATAAGAGCGGTCGTTATCCCACCCGCCGCTGAGACCAGCAAAGGATATTGTTTCATTTATGGAAGCCCCATAAAAAAGAATATTGCCAGCTAGCACACCGCTTGGTATTGCAGTCTCAGCATTCACGCCGAGTTGGCCAACTCGGCGTGAGCAATAGTCTCGCAGTAGTTAACGGCGGGCTAGCAAATAAGTCTCAATTCTTCGGTTCTAACACATCGGAAGTAACCAGCTCTCTTCGCGATAATGGTGGCTGGAATCTAGATTGGATGCACTTAGTTGGAGTAACTCGCCCTTGGAGTCTTTATGGTGCGCATCAGACCTCTCCAGATGGGAGCGTGCGTAGTGGTATGTTTAGTGCTGGCAATAGCCCAGGCAACACTCAAGCTTTCTACGGCCACCGCACCATACTATTAGGCTACTAAATGTATGTGGGGGGAACGCTTATGCTTGGTCATACAAGCACTAAGCTATACAATATAACCATCAAAATGTAAAGGACATTATGTATAAGAAAATCAGCGAAGATAGCAAGCAAAGACTCGCACGACGATATCAAGCGGGAGAGTCGGCCGCTAAGATTTGCCGGGAATCAAGCATCCCACGTAGCACTCTATACTATTGGGCAAAGATTTACAGGATGCAGGTAGCAAAAACGGGTGGGACTGCAACACCTAAAGAACTGGACTCGGCTAGGCGCCGCTTAAAAAAATACGAGGATATGATCTGTGTGCTAAAATCCGTGGATTGCACGGCAACAGCACCTATGAGTTATCGCCTCAAAGCCTTGGAGCCGTTATATGGGCAATACAATATCCATATTCTCTGCGAAGCGCTGGATGTGTCGCGCGGGACTTTCTACAACCACATCCGGCGCAATAAGCGCGATAAGACTTGGTATAACCAGAGGCGCAGTACTCTAATGGCCGCTGTCCAAGCCGCTTACGACAACAGCAACCAAATCTACGGTGCCGGCAAAATTAGAGCGGTTTTAGTAAATGCGGGGTACACCATAAGCTTGAAATATGTCTCGGAGCTTATGCGGGAGATGGGCTTGTCCAGTATCAGTGTTAACGCCAAGAAGAATGGACGCGCACTGGCTCAAATTACAAAGAAGACCAATGTCTTGAAACAAAACTTTGATGTGGATAGACCCAATAAAGTCTGGGCCAGTGATATAACCTGCTATAGATTCAAGGACACCGTGCTCCATATTTGTGTCTTTATTGATTTATTCTCGCGTAAGGTCGTATCGCATAGCATCGGCAAGAACAGCAGCACCTATTTAGTGAAGACGGCGTTTATGGCTGCCTATCAAGACCGCCGACCCACTGACTTGTTAATTCATACAGACCGCGGCACTGCTTACACTTCTTACAGTATGCACAAAACGCTTAAGAAGAATAGCATAGCTCAGTCTTTCTCGCAAGCCGGCAAGCCTTACGACAATGCCGTGATTGAGTCGTTCTTCGCTAGCTTCAAAAAGGAAGAGCTGTATCGCGCAAACTATCGCTCCGAAGCGGAGCTACGTGCGTCCACAAGTAAGTACATAAACTTTTATAATACTGAGCGCATTCACCGTTACCTGTGTAACCGGACCCCAGATCAAGTGGAGGCTGAATTTAGACAAAGTAGTGGTTTGTAAAGGGTTGTTGTCTAAATGTCGGGGGTTCGGATATGGTCATATTAGATTTTCTCTTTAGCGTTTTGGGATTTTTTCAATTAAGCACAAGTAAAAAAGGCAATCTGTTATTTTGGACGATTCCAAAATATTTGATGCAGATTGCCTAAGTGGTATCAGATGGCTGAGGCGCAGGGATTCGAACCCCGGAATGCCAGGACCAAAACCTGGTGCCTTACCGCTTGGCGACGCCTCAATCTACACTGATTATATCACATATTGCGACCAAAGGCCAACCTAACCTCACCCCCCACATACATTTAGTAGCCTAATAGTATGGTGCGGTGGGAGTAGATGTTACTGGTGCCGCCGGCTTGAATCGCTGCTATAAACGCAAATACTCCAGCAGCAATGCCCCCTTCAACTATACCACCGCGGATCAGCCACGGCTGAGTTGAGCCAGTAGATCGCACGCGCCCTCTATTCCAAGCGCCGCCATCAACACTATTTGATAAGGTTTCTGCTAAACTATCGCCGAAGAATAATGAGTTATTAGCGAGTCTGCCGTTAGCTATGGCGGTGCCTGGAGTATTTGCTTTCACTAATGGCACTGCCAGCGCTAACAACTGGACCTCCCACCGCACCATACTATTAGGCTACTAAATGTATGTGGGGGCTATGGCCGGTATTTCCTCATTTCGGCGCGATATAATTTGTAGTTAGGACAGTATTTATAAACCTCGGCCCAGAAAGCGGGCGAATGGTTCATATGCGTAACGTGGCATAATTCGTGGATGATTACATAGTCAATTAGGTGGTTGGGCAGGCGGACTAGGCCAATGTTAAGCGAAATCGTGCCACTGGAGCTACGAGACCCCCAACGTGTCCGCATATGCCCCAGACGCACGCCATCGCGTTCTATATTATAATTGATGCCGGTCGTATTGACCAAGTCAACCAGGCGCCCCGGCAAGACGCGCTTGGCCTTGGCGCGCAGATCCTGAGCTTGCTCGGCTGCTAGCCGCTCTTGCATTGTCATTTGGTGGTCAGTTTTTCCAGCACCGAGCGGACCTGGGTAGAAAAGACGTGCTTGCCGCTGACATAGACGACCTTTTCTTGCGGCTCAGGCAGCTCTACCTCTTTCATAGCCGAGGTAAAGATGTCGGGAGTCAAGCCGTCGGTCTTGATGCGTTCGGTAAAGCGGCGCTTAAGCGTCGGCTGGTCAACTTGCATCCAGACGACCGTGGTTTGGTAGCCGGCGCGCTCGGCCATGACGCGCCACTTTTGACGCTCGGCAAAGGTCTCGCCGCCAACCGCCAAGAGCGGGTAGCCCGACCCGACAAAAGTGCGGAGCATGATTAGCGCCACCTTGTGCGCCAAACGCCCTTCAACCTCGGAATAATCCGGCTTGCGCTTCAGCTCGTGCCTAATCGCCTCCACGTCAACCGTTGGCGCCTTAAACAGGGCGCCGAATTGCTCTGCAAAAGCCGATTTCCCACTGCCAATCGGACCCGCGATAATCAAAAAATGTGGCTTTGCCATAAACCTCCTCTATACTCTGTATTATAACATATTGTTGCCCTGTATCATACCATACTGGATTTTTGCCTGCAAATTGTATATAATAGGGGCGTAACTCGCTACAGGGGCATGGTCTAATGGTTACGATAGAGGTCTCCAAAACCTTTGATTGCAGTTCGATTCTGCATGCCCCTGCCAAGATTATCGTTTTAAGAAGCCCCGACAACCGGGGCTCCTAAAGTGTCCGGTCCAGAAGCGCCGTGACGTCCGGAGGTGTCTGCGCGCGACTAGAAGAAGTGTTGATGTCTAGCCTAGAAGCGTCTAATTCGCTTGAGTTTGAGGGCGACAAAGGTAATCGCGGCGAGGAGAGCGGTAATACCGGCAATAAAACCGATGTTGCGGACGGTATCGCTAGAGCGAATGCGGTCGCTGGTCGGCGGGGCCTCAGGCTCGGTTGGCGGTTCAACCGGTGGCTTCGTTGCCTCGGCGATTGTAAGCGTGATGTGCTTGGTGCCAAGCAGGGCGCTGGTTTCGTCGC
>WRKS01000001.1 GCA_009778015.1 Candidatus Saccharimonadota bacterium | reverse complement strand
AGCCCAACACCACCATGCCAGCCAGCCTCACTATCTACAAGATTACCGCCCAATAGCCTAACCCTCACCCCCCACATACATTTAGTAGCCTAATAGTATGGTGCGGTGGGAGGTCCAGTATTGGCTACTGTCACCAGTCCTGGGGTGTGATGCAAATACACCAGCCTGGGAGCCATCTTGCGCGTGGGCGCCACCACGGTAAAACCAGGGGTTTGTGGAATTCACGAAATCAGCCATATCGCCATTCCAACTGACATCGCGCCCGGCTGCAACAACGCTAACTATTTCAGCCGAAGTTGTACCAAAAAACGCAGGCTTGTTCGCTAATCCACCTATCCGTATAGCATTTACATTGCTCACGCCGAGTTGGGTGTTCGGGGTGTGTCCCTTTACCCTCACCCAACTCGGCGTGAACAACAATCGGGCACTGATTGAAGGAGGCCTTGTTGGTAAAGCTCAGTTTTTTGGCACTGCAACAGCAGAAATAATCAGCAGTAATAACACCGGCATTGATCTATTAGCTAGCTGGAACTTGGATGTTGCACAATCTGTTTTTGATACTCAACCATGGTTTAGGCGAAGCGAACGCTCGTTTTCTAATA
Source organism: Candidatus Saccharimonadota bacterium (assembly GCA_009778015.1). GTDB lineage: Bacteria > Patescibacteriota > Saccharimonadia > Saccharimonadales > Saccharimonadaceae > WQUV01. The sequence continues at coordinate 19,127 of WRKS01000001.1, read as the reverse complement.
CTTCTAGCGGAGTTTTCGCTTTCTACTCTCAGGCGGGGGCTGAAGCTCAGTGGATCTCCCACCGCACCATACTATTAGGCTACTAAATGTATGTGGGGGGTGAGGTGCAGAAAACCAGCTAAGACATGCTTAACTGGCTTCTATTGCAACTCAAGCTGTAACTTGCTTACCGACCGGTGCTTGACCTAGCGCGCCCTTTTTCTTGAGCGTGCGGATACCTTTAGCCGAGACCTTAAGGCGCAACTTTTGACCGTCCACTACAACAGTTTTGGTCTGCATGTTTGGGCTCCAAGTCTTTTTTGTGCGGCGCTGCGAAAAGCTCACATTGTGACCGTGTTGCTTGCCTTTGCCTGTAATCATACAAATTGCCATATAACTCCAATAATTGTTTTAATTATTATAGCAAAAAACCCGAGCATTTGCAAGGGTTTATGGTAAAATAAGAGCATGTTGGTGAGTGTTATTATCGTTCTGGTCGTCATCTTGGTCTCTATGACCTTGCACGAGCTTATGCACGGTTTTGTCGCCTACAAGCTGGGCGACGACACCGCCAAAGATTTGGGCCGGCTCACACTCAACCCCTTAACTCATCTTGACCCCTGGATGAGCGTCATTTTCCCGCTCCTCATGCTCCTTACCGGCGGGCCGATTTTTGGCGCCGCTAAACCGGTGCCGATTAACACCCGCCTGCTCAAATACAACGAGTGGGGCTTCGCCCTCGTCGCCCTCGCCGGCCCCTTAACCAACTTCGTCCTCGCTTTTTTCGGCTATATCTTGTTGCACCTCTCTGTCACTGTTCTCGGCGCCCCAGCTATCATCATCGCCTTTTGGACCTATTGGGTCACTGTCAACCTCGGCTTCTTCGCCTTTAACCTGCTGCCCATCCCACCTCTAGACGGCTCACGGCTTCTTTACGCCATCGCCCCCGACGGCATCCGCCGCCTAATGGAAAAAATGGAAAGTTTCGGCCTCATCTTTATCATCGTTATCATCTTTGTCGCTGGCGCCTTACTCTCTACCTGGATCGGCACCATAGTTAATTGGGCACTCTGGCTATTTCAGTCCATAATCGGATAGTTTAAATACTGGGGCGCTAAAGAAGGGTATTGTAAACTTTCGCCGTTAGGCGTATAATGTATTTAGCCAGTCGGTGAAAATTTCCTTGATACAAAACCTAAGGGAGCGCAAGAGGGCTAGGGAAGCCTATTCCTCGCGTGTTTACCCACCTTTGTTTCAAACAAAGGAATTGGATCTGATTGGCTAAAATAATATATATTGGAGGTGGATGAAACAAAGAGTTCGGGTGGTGGCGTTTACGCAGAGGCGAGGCAAGATCTTACTGATGCGCCGCGCAATGGGGCGGGAGCTCTCAACGCCGACTTGGGAACCGCCTTTTAGCAAAATTACCCCTGGCGAACAGCCGGAGGAAGCTGCGATTCGGCTGGCATCCGAGCAAGTTGGCGCGGCCGAAAATGCCCAATTACTAGACGCCCTGACCGCCACCGGCCTCCATGGCAGCCCCGGCAACTACGATCTATTCTTAATTTACAAAGTCAAAGTTACCGAGCAAACCACCATCAAGCCAAGTGGCCGCTACGATGCCTACAGGTTTGTTACCCTTGCCGAGGCGGTTAATATGCACCTATCCGAGCAAGGTCGTGCGGTGGTCCGCAACCTCTGGGAACAAGAGCACCACCCGCGAGTGGGCAGCACTGCGCGCCGTCAGTATAAAGAAGCGCGGTTTACCGTTTATCTGGATGGCGGCTCGCGCGGCAACCCCGGACCGTCCGCGGCCGGTTACTACATTTTAGACGAGCAAGGCAAAGAAGTAGAGCGCGGCGGCGAGTATCTAGGCAGCGCCAACAGCCGTCAAGCCGAGTATATGGCGCTCAAGCTAGCCCTCAAGCGCGCCTTAGAACTAGGCGCCAAGTCTGTCAGCTTCAAGTCCGACTCACTGATGGTCGTCTCGCAAATGAACGGCGTTTATCAGGTCAAAAACCGCGACCTCTGGGAGCTAGTGGACGATATTGACGCCGAACTGGCCAAGCTCAAATCTTATTCCTTTGAACACATCTCGCGCGGCGCCAACTTTGTTGCAGACGGCGAGGCTAACCGCATCCTAGATAAGCACTGGCTCTAGCAGTTTCGCAGTCTCTAAGTCGCGCAGTTAATCTTAGCATTGCCACTGCCACTAAGCGGCATCTTGTAAAATCCCATCGTTCAGTGTATAATGTCGGAGAGTTCGTTAGGCTACCGCTTGGTTCGCCAAGAGGAAAGTCCGGACAGCAGAGGGCATGGCAGTCGCTAACAGCGACCGTCTGCAAGGATAGGGAAAGTGCCACAGAAACTTAAACCGCCGAGCCATCCTGTGCCAGTAGTGAAATAACCTACCGTAAGAACGCGCAGGGCAACTCGGTAAGGGTGAAAAGAGTGCGGTAAGAGCGCACAGTTTGGTTTGGTGACAAGCCAAAGAGGTAAACCCTGCCAGCTGCAAGGAGAGTCATATCAAGCGCGGCCCGCGTTTGGCTCGTTTACCGCTTGAGCGTATAAGCAATTATATGCCTAGATAGATGGTAGCCCAACGATTGCCGCAAGGTGGTCGCAGGACAAAATCCGGCTTACACGCGAACTCACTTAATGACTAACGTCAAGTTGAAACGCCCTCGCGGGCGTTTCAAAATTTACATCTGTTAAGTGGTTATTTTGTAGCAGCTGTTACGACTTCCGCAAAGGCTTTTGGCTCGCTCACCGCGAGCTCGGCAAGCACCTTGCGGTCCAGCGCGATTTGCTTGGCTTCCAAGCCAGCAATTAGTTTTGCGTAGGTTGTGCCATTCTCACGCGCGGCATTATTGATGCGCGTAATCCAGAGGGCGCGCAAGTCGCGCTTTCTGTTGCGGCGATCGCGGTAAGAATAGCGCAAAGACTTTATCACGCCTTGCTTCGCTAGGCGATAGCTGCGGGTGCGGTAATGTTGCATACCCTTGGCTAGCTTTAGAATCTTCTTGTGTTTTGCTCGTGCTGGAACGCTTCGTTTAGCTCTCATAGGTCTCCTTAAATATTTAGCGCTTTCTTAATGTTGCGCTTAATGCTGCCGTTAATTGTCGCTGGTGTCGCAATCACGCGCTTGCGCGATTTGCTCTTCTTGGACAAGATGTGGTTACCAAACGCGCGCTCGCGCACAAGCTTGCCGCTTGCGGTTACTTTAACGCGTTTCGCAGTCCCTTTATGTGTCTTAATCTTTGGCATAATAATCCTTCTACCAACAATTATAGCAGAAAATGTCTATATTGCAAGGGCTAAAACGATAATTTCCCATAGCGAGCAATTATTTTTTAGCTCTATAGCCAATAGACAATTGCTTACCGGCCATCTGCGGCGCTGCATCTGGCGTCGCGACATCCGCCAGCGAGTTAGAAATCTTCTCAATCATCGCAAAACCAATCTCTTTGTGCGCCATCTCACGCCCGCGGAACACCACCGTCACTTTAACTCGGTCGCCATCCGCCAAAAACTCGCGCACTTTCTTCAGCTTAATATTTAAGTCGTTCTCGCCAATCCTAAGCCCCAAGCGAATCTGCCTGAGCTCGCTGGTCTTAGCGTTCTTGCGCGCTCGGTTCTGCTCTTTAGACCTCTGATACTGATATTTGCCCCAGCTAATAATCTTTACAACAGGGGGGTTCGCATTTGGTGAAATCTCCACCAAATCCACGCCAGCCTCGCTCGCCAACTGCTGCGCCCGCGCGCTATTCATCACACCTAATTGCTCGCCATTCTCACCAATTACCCGAACCTCGGCATAGCGAATGTCGCCGTTAATCCTAACTCGTTCGCCTATTTTGTCCCTTTCATTGGTTACATTATAGCGGTTTATTCCGTATTTTCAAGGGTTTTTACCTTTTTCGCGATATTGCAACGCTTCGGTCACGTGCGCCAGCTCCACCGTAACCGACTCTTCCAAGTCGGCAATCGTCCGCGCCACCCGCAATATCTTGAAATAGCTTCGCGTTGAGAGGTGCAGCTTATCTACCGCTTGATGCAGCAACCTTAGCGCCGCCTCAGTCACCGGGCCTTCCGCCAATCCGCCGCTACGCACACCCATCCGCTCTCGCCGAAACAGCACCGCCCGCTTTATCTGTGCACAAGCATAGTCATGCTCAGCCCGCCCGCCTTTGCCACCGCTAATCTCGCGTATCGGCACCCGCTCTACCTTAATCGTCATATCCAGCCGGTCGGTAATCGGCCCAGAAATCTTCTTCCGATAATGGGCAATCTGCGTCTGCGAACACGAGCATTCAATATCTGGGTCACCCAAGTAGCCGCAAGGGCAGGGGTTCTCCGTCGCAATCAGCATAAAATCGGCCGGGTAGGCGAGCTTATAATTAACGCGCGTCACCGTAACCACTCGGTCCTCTAGAGGTTGGCGGAGCGCCTCAATCAGGTTCCGTGGGAACTCGGGCAGCTCGTCCAAAAAGAGCACACCGCAATGCGCCAGGCTAATCTCGCCCGGATTCGCCTTGGCGCCACCGCCGATTAACGCACTCGTGCTCGCGCTGTGATGCGGCATCCGAAACGGCCGCCTAGGCGAAATTTCCGCCACCGACGAACTCAACCCATGCAATTTAGCTACCGCCACCAGTTCCTCGTTCTCCAGAGGCGGCAATAGACTGTGCGCCGCCCGCGCCAGCATAGTTTTGCCAGTCCCGGGCGGCCCCGAGAGTAGGATATTATACCGCCCTGCAATCGCGACTAACAGCGCCCGTTTCGCGAGCGCTTGCCCGTGGATCTGGTCAAAAATAATTCCACTCTCGCCGCCGACGCTTTTTCTATCCTCGTCGCGGGCACTCCTTTCGTTCTTGCCCTGGTTCCCGCTTCTCCCCTCAATCCTCTCTGTATTTCTGCTCGTTGCGTTCTTTGCAACAGCATTAGCACTTTGCCCGCCGAGTGCCAAAACTAACTCTCGCAAGCTCTTAGCGCTCCGGGTTTCCACGCCTTCTATCAGCTTTGCGTGCTCCAAGTTGCCCGGCGGCACAAAAACTGTCTCAACCCCGGCATTTTTCGCCGCTTCCACCACATTTATTACCCCCGGAACCGCGCAAATTTCGCCATTCAAGGACAATTCGCCCACAAACAGCATGTTGGATAGCTTTTCGGCCGTTAAAGCGCTTGTAGAGCCTCCACATGCGTCGTTGGTCGCAACCTCTACTGAGCCTCCACATGCGTCGTTGGCCGCAACCTCTACTAAGTCTCCCTGCACATCACCAGTCACAACCCTTGTTGTCGGTGTCCCGTTGGCCGCAACCTGCCCGCTGGCCACCAAAATCGCTAGCGCAATCGGTAGGTCCAGGCCTGTCCCATCCTTTTTCAGCTCCGCTGGCGCCAAGTTAATCGTGATCTTGCGGGCGGGGAAGCTAAACCCAGAGTTCACAATCGCGCTCCGCACCCTGTCCCGCGCCTCGCTGACCGTAGTATTCGGCAGCCCCACGATGTTCAATGCCGGCAAACCCTTATTCATATCGCATTCTACCACCACTGTGGCGCCGTCAAACCCCAGCGGTATCGCGGATAACACTTTACTAACCATGCCCCTATCTTTAGCATGCTTGCCGCCAAAACTAAGCATAAGAGACAACGCTTATGTTTAGATCTGACCCCCATACCCTCTAGAGGCCAAAAAGATTTAGAGAAAATCGCCATTTTGTCATTTTCGCCCCCTGAATATAAGCCCCCCAGCCCTAAGTTGCGGCCTGCCCTCTGGTCTTGGCCCCCTGGCTCCAAGGGGTTATTTACCGTCTAAGCGTAAGCCTCTTGCATTATAGGGGCCAGTATGATATAATAGAGGAGAGTTTGGGGATGCCCGCGCTTGCGCAGTCAACCCTTTAACTAGAAAAAACCGTATTGGGGCTGACTGCGTAAGCAGCAGACCTATAACCAAAACCATATTGGGGCTGACAAAGCTTTGACGATTAAATTAACATCAGAGATGTGCAAATCGCTTCACCCCCGTTAAGGGTCAAATTGTAAATGCAAACACATTTGCTAAAGTAAAAGCAGCCGTCGCTAACGCGTTTAGTGTCCCTGCTTTTGCACTAGCCACAGCCTAACTGCGTGGCCGCCGACCTCTTGAGTTACCGTAAAGAGATCCGGTGTCATACACGGTAATCCGGGTAACCGCCACGCCTGATGGCGCTTACCAATAAGACAATTCGGGCTTAGCTATCTAGGTTTGTCTGCTTCAACAGATAGCTACATTCAAAAACAGACTAAATTTGTAGGACACTCTGGTATTATTAGTCGGACCGGGAGGCAGTATCCCGCAGCTCCACCAAAATCATTTTCTGTCCTCTTAGCCTACAAGTGAAAAATCCCCGCGAGAGAGAAGGGGATTTTTCTTTTATTATGTAGGGGGTTTTTGTTTTCGTGGAGTTTTGGTTTTGGCTGTAGGAGCGTTTATGCTTTTACGCTCCTCACAAGCCAGACGACTTTTTGTTTTGGGCTACTGTATAAAAATATTATTCAGTAACTACCCCTATTATAGCGCTTCAAAATGCTTATGTCAATACTTTTCTCCAAGAAAATTAATTTTTGTATACACGAGTTTTCCACAGGCAAAACGGGCGTTTGAGAGCAGGCAAGTTGTATAAAATTTGTAATAAAATACTGAACACAAATTTTAACAAAACTATTGACTTCCGATAGCGCTTATGATACACTAAGGGTGTCATAGACAAAAGCAAAAACCGCCTTAACCGGCAAAAAACAAAAAGCAAAGTACATCAAACACTCCAACAGGGGTGGCGCTACGCGAAAACGTATGCGGCAGAGGCATTAAGAAGCGAATTGGTAGCTTCTGTTGGCCATAAATTACCATTTTGACCTCCTAGAACCTACCCAGAGCTTCGTAAGGAGCCTGATAGGGCAGAAACTCAAGCACCTTAGTAATAATTAGTGAGTCAAGCTCTTTACTTTGCCGCCCCACTAGGGACGGCGACCAAGCAAGTAGATAGCGGCTGTGGCAAATATTTTAAGTTTAGGCCAGTTAGCCGCTCTACTTCAAGATTTTCCGAAGATGTTTATGTTACAATATATCCATGAAAGCAGCATTATCAGACAAAATAGCCATCTTCACCCTCGCAGCAAGTTCTCTCTCGCTAGCTGCGCTCTTCTCCTTCACCTCGCCCAGTAGGGCAGGCAGTGTTGGCATTTTGGCCGCACTAATTCTAACGTTTGTTGCAGTGTGTTCACTGATTTACACTCTGTTAGGCTTGGTGTTGCGAACATTACAACACAAGTTACCTCAGCCGATTATGTCCAATTTGTCACGGTATGGGGTATCACTTTTCGGCAGCTTCTCGGTGCTTGTAATGAGCGTCGCGGGTTGGAGCTTGCCTTGGGTTGGAGGAGTCAGCATCCTATTTCTGATAGGATGCTTTTTCATTGTTCGTAAAAAGCAAATGTGATATAATCAAAACATGGCAGGAGGAGAGGTTATCAAAGGTAGTGGTTCTCACAGTAGTGACCCACTAGAGCAAATAGAGCGCATCATCGCGGGCACGCCCGGCAATCCGCACTTGCGCGAGGAAGAGATCAAGAATCTCCAAGAGCGTGAGCGCGCCCAAGCCCGTGGCCGGGGTGTAATCAGCATGACCGAGGCTAAGCCAACAAATACCAACCCACCAGAGACTAAGGCGGCGGCATAATGGGCGCCGTGGTGGGCATTATCATAGCGGTAGTCGTCTTGGCGGTTATCGCGTTGCTAGTTGTGCAACACATCAAAAAACAACGCCTCGGCCGCGAGCGTGAGCGCGGACTCAAGATGGTTACGTTCTTGATCCACCTTCCTCCTAGCGCCGAGGACATCAAAGAGGGCAGCCGCGACGAACGCGACATCACCGAGGAGACCATCGCTCAAGCCCAAAGCCTATACGCCATTATCGCCTCCAGCTACGAAAAAAACTTATCCCGCCAACTTTGGGGCCAAGAACACCTCAGTTTTGAGATTGTCTCTACCGATGGCGGCATTTACTATTACGTCGCGGCGCCGGCCGAGATGGCCGAAATCGTCCGCCAAGCCATCGCTACCTCCTACCCCACGGCCAAGCTAGAGGAGGCCAAGATAAAAAATATCTTCCAACCCAACGGTTCGCCCGGCGTCGTCGGCGCCGAACTAGAGCTTCGCCGAGACGGTTTTTACCCCATCGCCTCATACCAAGAGACCAAGCAAGACATCATGCGCGCCCTCTTAAACGCCCTCGGCGGCGCCAAAAAAGGCGACGGCGTCGCGGTGCAATTTTTGCTCCGCCCGGCTGGCAACGGCTGGGTAGAGAAGGCCAAAAAACGCATTAGCGACATCAAAAGCGGCAAAAAAACCACCACTTCGCCCATTGGCTGGCTCAGCGATATCTCTCGTAGCCTCTGGAAGCCGCCAGAGTGGGAGACCGAAAAGAGCGAAAAATCCCTCTCGCCCCAAGACCAAGCCGAGATTGACGCCATCACTGGCAAAATCAAATCGCTCGGCTTTGAGACCCTAATTCGCATCATCGCCAGCAGCGAAAGCCGCGAAAAAAGCACCGCCCTCGTCGGTGGTGTAGCCGCGGCCTTCTCGTTGCTAGATAACGCCCTCTATAACGGCTTCAAGGTTTCTATGGCCAAAGACACCAACAAGATTGAAACCGACTACATGCTCCGTGCTTTCCCGGTAGAAAAGAGCAGCAACATCCTTAACAGCGCCGAGGCCGCCAGCATCTTCCACTTTCCCAACCAAAAAGACATCCCGACCTCTAGCGTCAAGCGCTTAGCCGTCAAGCAGGTGGACGGCCCCGCCGAAGAGGTAGAAGGCGGCCTCATCCTCGGCACCAACGAGTTCCGCGACCAAGTCAAGACCATCCGCCTCAGCGACAAAGATCGCCTGCGCCACACCTATATCATCGGTCAAACCGGCACCGGTAAATCGGTTATGCTTAAAAATCTCGCTTACCAAGATCTCGTCGCTGGCCGCGGTTTCGCCATGATTGACCCGCACGGCGACCTCGCCGAGGGGCTGCTCGGCCTTATCCCCGAGGACCGCATGGACGACGTCATCTATTTTAACCCCAACGACCGCAACTCGCCAATCGGCATGAACATCTTTGAGCTGCAAAACGAAGACCAGATGGACTTTATCATCGGCGAGATGATGAATATGCTTTACAGCCTCTTTGACCCCGGTCACACCGGTATCGTCGGCCCGCGCATGGAAAACATCGTCCGCAATGCCGCCGTCCTCCTCATGAGCGACCCCGATGGCGCTACTTTTATGGATATCCCCAAGGTGTTGGTTGACCCGGCCTATGCCGCCAGCAAGCTGCAATACGTCAAAAACCAGCGCACCATTGATTTTTGGACCAAAGAGTGGCCGGCCGCCCAGAAGAGCAACGACGCCGGCGAAGTCACCTCTTGGGTGGTCTCCAAATGGGCACCCTTTGAAAACGACGTCATCAGAAACATCCTCGGTCAGGTCAAGAGCGGCTTTAAGGTCCGCGACATCATGGACAACAAAAAAATCCTTCTCGTCAATCTAAGCAAAGGCCTCCTCGGCGAACAGGCGGCCAAACTGCTCGGCATGGTCTTTGTCATGAAGTTCCAAGCCGCCGCCATGAGCCGCGCCGACACCCCCGAGGACCAGCGCGAGCCGTTCTGCCTCTACGTGGACGAGTTCCAAAACTTCGCCACCGACAGCTTTGAGTCCATCCTCTCCGAGGCTCGCAAATACCGCCTCAACCTCATCCTCGCCAACCAGTTTATGGCCCAGCTGACCGATAAGATTCGCGAGGCCATCCTCGGCAACGTCGGCACCGTCATCTCTGGCCGCATCGGTATCACCGACGCCGAGGTTTTGGTCAAAAAGTTCGCCCCCACCTTTAGCGCCGAGGATTTGACTAAGTTGCCTAATTTCAACGCCGTGGCGACCGTCCTCATCAACTCCGTGCCAAGCGCTCCGTTCTCCATGACCTGGACCTGGAAGAGCACCCCCGACAGCAACGTTGAGTTGCAAAAGGCGATTGAGCATTATTCCGCCACCCGTTACGGCCGCCCGCGCGAGGAGGTGCTGGCCGAAATCTCCGCCCGCCTTGGCGTCAAAGATATGAGCAATGTGATGAGCGGCATGCAAAACGCCAGCGCCGGCGCCCAACGCGGCTCGGTCATGGACAACTGGAACGCCAAAAAGCAGGGCCTAGAACCGCCTGTAGAGGCCCACAACGCACCACCAAGCGCGGAGGCGACCCAATCCCATCCTGCCGCCCAAAATGGCTCCAGCACGCCTCAAAACGCGCCACAGACCCCACCAGCTGCCGAGCAACACAGCACGCCACATGACTCGCCCGACCTCGCCCCCGCCGACACGCCCAACGCGGTGCGCAAGGCCGATAACGATAACCAAGATCACGAACAGATCTTCAAAATCCGCTAGTGCTTGCTTTTTAGGGGCAAGTATGATATAATAAGGGGGGATAGGCACAAAAATGTGATAAAATCGCGTATTTGTGCCTATTTTGCCATAAAACAGCCGATTCCGACAGGGGTCGCGATTTTTTTAAGCTTGAGCAGAATGGGTGGCAAACTAAAATCAAACTTGCTATAAGAGTTAGGTGGGCGCGGAAAGGAGGTAAACAAAGAGTAAAAGAAAGGGAAATCTAATGTGAGATGCGCAGTTAAGCGCAGAGGGTTCTACCCCGACGATGTGCGACAAATCGCCGAGCAAAATGATCGGATAATTCTGGCGGTGCTTTGCCTCGCTAACGAAAGCTGCGTCATCGGTTGCGGCAGTTTTACCACACTTAAAAACTGCTTAATCCGGCGCTACCGCAAATACGCCCGTATCTTTGGCGCTCATATTGACCTTGCCACTGGCGAGGTGCTGGTTCGCTCCTTCGTCAACCGCCGTTACGCCAACCGGCTCTCTGACGAGGTGCTCAAGCTAGACACCCGCAAGGAGATTCTGGATCAGCTGGAGCGGCGGCTCTGGTGGTATCTGGCCGAAACCGAGGCAAGGCTCTGGATAGCGGGGCTGGAAGAGGAGCTGGCACTACGCGCGAAACTCCTTGCCGAACGCGAAGAACGCCGACGCAAGCGCTACAAATTACCCGCCGACTCTTAAAAATCACCCGCCAGCGCTTGATTTTCCCCGCCGACGCTTGATTTTTAGGGTAAGGTCGTGTATTATAGAGAGAGTAATAGGGCAGAAAAGTTGGAAGGTAGGTAAATGGCTGATTATGATGGTTCGCAGATTCAAGTTTTGGAGGGGCTTGAGCCTGTCCGTAAACGCCCTGGTATGTATATCGGGTCCACCGGAGTTGATGGCCTGCATCACCTGGTTAAAGAAATCGCTGACAACTCCATTGACGAGGCGATTGCTGGTTTCGCAACTTATGTAGAGGTGGTTTTGCAGTCGGACGGCGGCGTCCGCGTGATTGACGACGGCCGCGGCATCCCGGTTGACAAGCACGCCAAAACCGGCAAGTCCACCCTTGAAACCGTCCTCACCGTGCTCCACGCCGGCGGTAAATTCGGCGACGGCGGCTACAAGGTTTCATCTGGCCTCCACGGTGTCGGCTCTAGTGTTGTTAACGCACTTTCCACTCGCATGATTGCCGAGGTCTTGCGCGACGGCAAGCTCTACCACCAAGAATACGCCAAGGGTGTGCCGCAAGGCGACATCCAAGTCATCCCAAATGTAGAAAGCAAGCTCAAAACCTCTGGCACCAGCATCATTTTTTACCCCGACCCGACCATCTTTAAAGAGTCGGTTGAGTTTAACTTTGAGCGCGTTGCCGACTATTTGCGCCACCAGGCCTATCTATCCAAAGGCATCAAAACCAGCCTCTACGACGAGCGCACCGGGGCGCGAGAGACCTTCTATTTTGAGGGCGGCATCAAAAGTTACGTCCAAAAGCTTAACTACGGCAAAGAGCCGATTGAGGGCTCGCCGTTTTACGTAGATAAGCAAGTCGGCGATATCGGTGTTGAGATCTCGGTTCAATACAACGAAACCTTTAACGAAATTATGAAGCCGTTTGCCAACAACGTTTTGACCCCAGATGGCGGCACCCACGTGGTCGGCTTCCGAACCGCTCTCAACAGGGTAGTCAATGACTATGCCCGCAAAAACGGCCTCCTCAAAGAAAAAGAAGAATCCCTCACCGGCGACGACATCAAAGAAGGCCTGACCGCTGTTATTCTCGTCAAAATCCCCGACCCGCAATTTGAGGGTCAAACCAAAAACAAGCTCGGCAATCCCGAGGTCCGCAGCGCCGTGGACAAAACCATGAGCGAGTATTTTACCTATTACCTAGAAGAAAACCCCAATGTCGCGAAAAAGATCGTCGGCAAGGCGGTCCTTGCGGCCCGAGCCCGTAAAGCGGCCCGGGCGGCCCGCGACAGCGTCCTCCGCAAGTCGGCCATGGACGGCCTCAATCTCCCCAGCAAGCTCGCCGACTGCAGCAGCCGCGACCCCAGCGAGTGCGAGCTTTACATCGTTGAGGGTAACTCGGCGGCCGGCAGTGCCAAAGAGGGCCGCGACAGCAAAATCCAAGCCATTCTACCACTCCGCGGCAAGGTCTTAAACACCGAACGCGCCCGTCTTGACAAAATGTTTGCCAACAACGAAATTGTCAGCCTCATCAAGGCTATGGGCACCGGCATCGGCGAGCAATTTGATCTCAAAGGCGCCCGCTACCACAAGATTATCTTTATGACCGATGCCGACGTGGACGGCTCGCACATCTCTACCTTGCTTTTGACTTTCTTCTTCCGTTATATGCGTGAGGTGGTAGAGGCCGGGTATGTCTATCTCGCACGGCCGCCGCTCTTTGGTCTGGTCAAGGGCACCGGCAGCACCCGCAAGATTGATTACATCTTTGACGAGGACGAATTAAACAACATCTTAGACGCCAAAATCGCCGAACGCCGCGCTAATGGCACCAAGATAGAAGAAAACCAAGAGCGCTACAAACAAGCCGGCTACAGTTTCCAGCAGCGTTTTAAAGGTCTCGGCGAAATGGACGCCACCCAGCTTTGGGAGACCACCATGAACCCCGAGAACCGCGTGCTCACCCAAATCAAAGTGGAGGACGCCGAACGCGCCGACGCTATCTTTACCAAGCTCATGGGCGACCAAGTTGACCTCCGCAAAAACTTTATTCAGAGCCGGGCAGCCACTGTTAATATGGACGAATTGGACTTTTAGGAGGATATGATGGAAGACGAGAATAAGACAAGCGAAACCCCGGAACTGGAAATTATAGACGAGACCACCGAAGTTATGGAGAGAGGCCAAGCGTTTGATACCGTCGCGGACGGCATTGAACTGCGCAAAGTAGAGGACGTGATGGAGGATTCTTTCCTCCGTTACTCCATGAGCGTGATTATTGACCGCGCCCTCCCGGATGTCCGCGATGGCCTCAAGCCGGTCCACCGCCGTATCCTCTTTGCGATGGAAAAGCGTGGCTGGAAAGCCCCATCCAAAACCGTCAAATCGGCCAACATCGTCGGCGAAGTGATGGCCAAGTATCACCCACACGGCGACAGTTCTATTTACGACGCCATGGTCCGCCTCGCGCAACCGTGGTCCATGCGCTATACTCTGGTAGAAGGCCAGGGCAACTTTGGCTCCATGGACGGCGACGAAGCCGCCGCCTACCGTTACACCGAGGCCCGCATGGACAAAATCGGCGCCGAACTCCTCTCTGACATTGACAAAGAAACCGTTGATTTCCGCCCCAACTACGAGGGCAACGAGATGGAACCGTCGGTCCTGCCGGCCGCCGTGCCCAATCTGCTCTTGAACGGTCAAATGGGTATCGCCGTCGGTATGGCGACCAATATCCCGCCGCACAACTTGACAGAGGTAATTGATGCCACGGTTGAGCTGATTGACAACCCCGAGGCAACCGTCAAGGACCTCATGAAGCACGTTAAGGGTCCCGATTTCCCGACTGGCGCCAATGTTTACGGCGGCGCGCCGATGCGCCAAGCCTACGAAACTGGCAAGGGCTCGGTCGTCATGCAAGCTCCGGCCGAGATTATAGAGGACAAAAAAGGCAAGTTCCTAATTGTCTTTAACGAGATGCCATATGGCGTCAGCAAAGAAAAGCTCCAAGAGAAAATCGCCGACCTCGCCAAGAACAAAAAACTCCCCAGTATCTCTGCCGTTCGCGACGAATCGGCCCGCGGCAAGGTCCGTTTTGTGGTGGAACTCAAAAAGGACGCCTTCCCGAAGAAAGTTCTAAACCAACTCTACAGCATGACCGAGCTCCAAACTAGCTTCCATTACAATATGCTCGCCCTGATTGACGGTATCCAACCTCGTATCCTCGGCCTCCGCGACATCTTGAGCGAGTTTGTTAAACACCGCCAGATTGTTATCCGCCGCCGCTGCGAGTTTGACCTTAAGAAGGCCCGAGAGAGGTCGCATATCTTAGAAGGCCTTAAGATCGCGCTTGACCACATTGACGAAGTTATCGCGACCATCCGCGCCAGCAAGACCACCGAGGACGCCAAGACCGCTCTCATGAGCAAGTTTAGCTTGTCAGAGGTGCAGTCGCTCGCTATCCTCGCTATGCAGCTTCGCCGCCTTACCGGCCTGGAGCGCCAAGCGATTGAGGACGAGCTGGCCGAACTCCGCAAACTTATTGCACATCTAGAAGAGCTACTCGCCGACGAGCAAAAGATTCTCGCTGTCGTCAAGGACGCACTCCTCGCCATGCGCGACAAATACGGCGACAAGCGCCGCAGCCGTATCTTTAACCACGAACTCGGCAAATTCAGCGAAGAAGACCTTGTCCCAGAGGAGGAGAGTGTTGTCCTGATGACCGTTGAGGGCTATATCAAGCGCACGCTTGCCACCGACTACCAAAAACAAAATCGCGGCGGCAAGGGTAAGCGGGGCATCACCACTAAGGACGAAGACGTCATTGACAGCGTCATCCCGATTAACAGCCACGAGTTCTTGCTCTTCTTTACCAACTCTGGCCGCGTCTTTCGGCTCAAGGCCTTTGAGGTCCCGTCTGCCGGCTTGCAAGCCAAGGGGACGGCTGTGGTCAACCTGCTCAACCTCCGCCCTGACGAAAAGGTTACCGCCATCATCAAACAGTGCGGCACGGCTAACGGCGACGCCAACGGTTGCAGCGGCTACCTCTTTATGGCCACCAAAAAAGGCACTATTAAAAAGACTGCCATGAAGGAATACGAAAACATCCGATCTAATGGCCTCGCCACCATCAAGCTAGACAAGGGCGATGAGCTTAAGTGGGTCCAGGGGACGACTGGCAACAACGACATCATCATGAGCACCTCGGCCGGCCAAGCCGTCCGCTTCAGCGAAAAAGACGTCCGCCCGATGGGCCGCATGGCTATGGGTGTCCGCGGTATCAGGCTCCGCGCCCAAGACGAAATCGTCGGCATGGATATCATCGGCGGCAACGAAGAGAAGCTACTTGTCGTCTCTCGCAACGGCTACGGCAAGCTGACCGATTCCAGTAGTTTTGATACGCACAAGCGCGGCGGCGTCGGTATTAAGGCAGCGGTTGTCACCGCCAAAACCGGCCCGTTGATGGATGTGCAAGTAATCGCGCCAGATGTGGAAGAAATCCTGCTCATCTCTACTAAGGGCCAGGCAATCCGTGTGGCGGTCAAAGATATTCCAAAACTCGGCCGCGCTACCCAAGGTGTCCGCGTCATGAAGCTAAACGACGGCGACTTTGTTGCCAGCGTCGCCCTTATGTCCAAGGATGAAGAGCCTAAAGCCTAACCTCACCCCCCACATACATTTAGTAGCCTAATAGTATGGTGCGGTGGGAGGTATAATAGTGCGGCCCGCCACCAGCAGACATGCCGTTGAATGAAAAGATGCCGATTTCAAACCCGAGATTGGAGTGGCCACTACGGCCAAGCCAAGGGTTGGTAGATATGTTACTGGGCGACCGATCGCCGTTCCAGCTGCCGTTAAGAGTATTGGCACTTGATACGATTTCTGCTATAGAGGAACCAAAGAAGCTTGGTTTATTGGCTAGACCGCCATTAACTATCGCGGATTGTGTGTTCACGCCGAGTTGGGTGTTGACATGCACCGCCTTGTCCTATATAATAGACACATACTTACTATCCTGCCATTTGGCAGGAAAAACTTTTGAAAGGAGAGACATGGAAGTATTAGACCTAAAACAAATGGGCGCTATGGCGCGCATCATCGCCGAAGAAAAGAACCTAGAGGAGGCAGAGGTCCTCGCGGTTATTGAGCAGGCCATCGCCGCCGCTTGGCGCCGCGATTACGGCGAGCGCGAGATGAACGTCCGCGCCGAACTAGACCTCAATAGCGGCGAAGCGACCGCCTTCATTATGCGAACAGTAGTATCCGGCGACGAGGAGACCGACGGCCACCCCTACGACGAATACACCGAAATTACCCTAGAGGACGCCAAAAAAATCAAAAAGAACGCCGAGCTCGGCGACATCATTGAGGAGGCCCACAACGTCGGCGAACTCGGCCGCGTCGCCAGCCAAACCGCCAAGCAAGTTTTGGTCAGCAAACTCCGCGAGCTAGAGCGCGAAAAGATGTTCGTTCTCTTTGAGGATCGTATCGGTTCAGTCGTCCAAGCGACCGTAGCGCGCGTTGATCGCGCCGTCCGCGTGGACCTTGGTCGCGCCACCGCCATCATGCCAGAGCGCGAGCAAATCCCCGGCGAGCACTACCGCGTTGGCCAACGCATCAAAGTCTATCTCAAAGGTATTGAGCGTGGCGACAAAGGCGCTGACATGATTGTCAGCCGTGCCGCATCCGAGTTCGTTGAATATCTCTTCCGCCAAGAAGTGCCAGAGCTTGAAAACGGTTTGGTAGAAATCAAAGCCATCGCCCGCGAGGCAGGCCGCCGCACCAAAATTGCCGTTAGCGCCGGCGCCTCCGGCATTGACCCGGTCGGCACCCTGGTTGGCGGCCGCGGCGTCCGTGTCCAAGCCGTCCAAAGCGAAATTGGCGACCGCGAAAAGATTGACGTCGTCATCTGGAGCGACAACATGCCCGAATTCATCCGCGAAGCCTTGTCGCCAGCCGAGATTATGCGCGTTGAATTAGACAACGACAACAAGCGTGCCCGAGTGTTTGTGGCCGAGGACCAACAATCCATCGCCATCGGCAAACAGGGTCAGAACGTCCGCTTGGCGTCGCGCCTTACCGGTTACGACCTAGACATTGAGCTAGACCAAAAGCCCAAAGCGGTCCGCAAGACCAGCCGCGGTGCAGAGGATTCGCTCTTATCAGCCATTGACGATATCGCCGAATAGCCAACCCCTGCGAAAATCTCCCAAGATTCACTCTTGGGAGATTTTCTTCACTAGTTTCCTTACCGACTTTTCTTTTCAAAGAAAGTCAGGTCTGCCCTAGGCCTTCTTAGAAAGCGTCAAGAAACCGTTGCGTGGGTTTTCTTTTACCATGCGGTCCTCTGGTAGGTCACACGGCTCACCTTTGGCGTTCTTTGGCACCTTGGTGAAGAAGTAAATAGTTTGTGGCTTGCCACCGCGCAAAGTCACCTCTGACTTATGCAGGTAGTAAGTAACCCCCTTTGAATTCGTTTGCGAATAAGCCATATTCCTCCTTTAGTTAGCTTATACCTCTATAATATAGGAGTTAGATAGAGGTGTCAATAGTTATTTATGACTTTTTCTTGATAATTAACAGAGAGACCCGCAAAATCAAGTAATATAACAAGCGCAGCGCAATGAAAAGCGCAAGCAAAAACCAAATCGCACTAATCATGCCGGCGACCGTAAACGAGAAGGTCGGCGAGATAAACTCATATCTAAACAGCGCCGGGTCCGGGAAGTTGACCACGCTTGCCTCGGGGTGGTCGGCAATGCGGTTAACCATACACTGCACGAAGGCAAATGACCAGCGATTATTAAATAACCTTTCACAGTGCTCGGACGCCTCTTTGTAGATGTTAGTTTCGTTGGCGTAGTCAGCCGCCGCCGCAACCGCCCGCTCATAAGAGTGCTGCAAGTAGAAAACACCGGTATTAGCATTCATGTGCCGGCTAGAAAACTGGCCTAGGGCGTTCAGCGCTGCGTCAATTTTTACATTATCGCCCGTCTCATCGGCCAGCATTACCTCGTTGCGGAGCCGCTCCATCCGCAAATTGTCCACTCTAAGCGCCATCAGCATAACCGGGAATACAGCAATCCAAATAACCGCAACCATCCAAGTCCGGACACCCAACATTCGTCTTATCCCGCGCTTTAGCCTTCGTTCCGCCATATTTCCATTTTATCATAAACGCTTCCGTTTATCTAAAACATCTGCTAGTATATTATTATGGATCAGGCAAAAGAGAGCACCAAGACAACTCAAGGCAAGTCGCCAAGAGTTTTGGCCGATTATAACAACTACGACTATAAAGGTCAGTTCTGGCAGGGGCGCGAATACGAGGACATCAGCGACCGCAAGGCTATCCAACGGCTCTTGCCCAAAAAGGCCAAGGTCTTTATTGATATTGCTGGCGGCTACGGCCGGCTGGCTAACGAGTACCTGCCGCGCGGCTACGGCAAAACCATTATCTTTGACTACTCCAAAACTTTGCTGGCAGATGCTAAAAAAGAGTTCGGCGACCAAGTTACCACTGTTCAGGGCGACCTCTACAAGACGCCGTTTAAGGACGGCGAGGCCGACGCCATGCTGATGGTCCGCGCCACTCACCACTTTGATGACCTCCCGGCGATTATCCAAGAACTTGCCCGCGTCCTATCAAAAAACGGTTTGCTGGTCATGGAAGTGGCCAACAAAAAGACCTTGCCTAAGATGTTTAAGTACTGGTTTGGCAAAAGCGACATTAACCCGTTCTCGCGCGAGCCGTCCAAGCTAAAAGAACTTAACCAAGGCGATTTTTACAACTATCATCCCAAGTATGTGGAGCAACTTTTTAAAGACAACCACCTCAAGGTGGAAAAGGTTTTAAGTGTCAGCAACTTTAGAAGCCCGCGCCTCAAAAAGCTTTTTGGCCACAAATTTTTGGCCGCGATAGAAAGCCCGCTGCAAAAAGTTCTCGCCCCGTTTCGTTTTGGTCCGTCGGTTTATTATAAGGTTAGGAAGGTAAAATAATATA